>NZ_JBNCMT010000012.1:0-144026 GCF_049846925.1 Brevibacillus nigriterrae | reverse complement strand
GCTTTTCTTGCTGGTTTTATCGTAGAATCCTTGGTATAACTCACTTTTCATCACTTTTTTTCGGTTTTCATCATATCTCATTCTGTGTGTCTAAGTACAATAGAACTCCAAGGAAACGATAATAACAATCGAGAAGCAAGTTAACCATTGCATAAAAGCAAGTACTTGCTCTCATAATAGCACATGCAATGTTCTAGTCAACTCTTTATTAGAATTTTTTGGATTAAAAAATGAAAATAGATTGTTACACAAAAAAGGATCACGCCAAAACAAAATTGATCCTTTTTTGCATTACAATCTATTTTTTGATATCAGAAATAACTATTTTTGAAAAAAGTGACAGAAGGTAATCGTTCATTGAAAGTAGTCACGATCACTCGGGTTGAGGGATTTGTAAGAGCTCGTAGCAGTATTTTGCATATTTTTTACAAGACTTATCCAAGGCAATACTATAATCCTGATTATCTGCTTCCTCAATATTTAATAAAAGGGCCTCGTTGAAGATAATACCAAAAATAAATTCAACCAAAGCATCAAAGTCTAAATCTCTTATCAAGCCTCTCCTCTGCATTCCGATAAGGTATTGCTTGAAATAATTCTTTAAATTTTCAGTTTTAAGGTCAATATCATTAAGAAATTGGTCATCAATTATTGACTTTTTTACCAGTAATCTGAATGAAGGGGTTATCTCTTTAATTAATTCCATATTTATTCGCAACGCTCGATAAATATCCTGTTCAATATCTTCACTATACGTAAAACCTAGGTTATCAATCCGCATAATATCAGCAGTATAGTGAGCAATTGATTCGTGAAATAGAACTTCTTTATTCTTAAAAATACGAAAGATGGTGCTTTCGTTGACTCCTGAAAGTTCAGCTATATTTTTTGTTGTCGTTTGCTTATATCCGTTGGCAAGAAAGAGTTGATAGGAAAGTTCGATAATTTTCATACGTGTGTCTTTCCGCATAGTTACACCTCCTTATCTTAGTATGTTTAGAACCAGTTACTTATCTTTTTAACACTAGAGCAGAAAAGAAGGGTTTGATATTCAGGATGTATTCTATCAAAGAAAATTGACAACTTCAAACTTTTCTCAATGATTTCTCAGGTTTCAAGAATGGTTTCGTACATTGTCTAGTAATGGAGTTTACTTGCTATCATGGGGAAAAATTTCGAAAAAATTCATTATTATCCATTGGTATTTAGGATTTCTAAAAAAGTATATTGACTAGAACATTGCATGTGCTATTATGAGAGCGAGCACTTGCATTTATGCAATTATGAACTTGCGAAATGTAATGTATATGCTTGCATTCATTAGGCACCTTCGTTCAACCATAAAAATGAGGAGGGTTATTTTTGAAAACTCAAGCAGTGATTAGAAAAAATGCTTACTTTGATTCAGTTACACTAATGGCGATCTCGAAAAAGATTGAAGGTATTGACGGGGTCGTAAATGCAATGGTTAGCATGGGAACAGACATGAACAAAGAGCTACTTCAAAATGCAGGATTGATGACTGAAGTAGTCGAGAAAGCAAAACCTAGCGACCTCATTATTGCGTTTCAAGTTGTCGATGAATCCATCAGCGAAAAAGTGCTAGATGACATCGAAGAAACATTAAAGAAAAAATCAAGCTCTAGCAAAGGTGAAAGCGAAGTTGCTCCTGCAAGTATTAACTCTGCTATTAAGATTCTTCCTGAGGTAAATATCGCTGTTGTTTCTTTACCAGGTCAATACGCTGCCAAGGAAGCGATGAGAGCTTTAAAAAATGGACTGCATGTCATGTTATTTAGTGACAATGTTAGCATTGAAGAGGAAGTTGAACTGAAAAAATATGCTCACGAACAAGGTTTATTGTTAATGGGACCTGATTGTGGAACAGCAATTTTAAATAATGTAGGACTGTGTTTTGCAAATGAAGTTCGAGCTGGAAGCATTGGCGTTGTAGGTGCATCTGGAACGGGTACGCAAGAAATTACTGTACTGATCGACCGTTTTGGTGGAGGGGTATCTCAAGTAATTGGTACTGGAGGACGTGATTTAACCGAAGAGGTTGGAGGTATCATGATGTGTGATGCCTTAGCAGCATTAAATGCCGATGAAGAAACCAGCGTTATTGTACTTATTTCAAAACCACCAGTAAAATCAGTAGCTGATAAAGTGATTGCCGAAGCTGGAAAATGCACTAAGCCTGTGGTCATTTGTTTCATTAACAGTGATGCACAGACTGCTGAAGGAACGGAAATTTACTTTGAAGGAACACTTGAAGGGGCAGCTCGAAAAGCAGTTAATCTTTCAGGGGACGTACCTAACAAAGTGGAAGAGCAAGAAGCTGATTATCATACATATTCAGACATGATTAATGAGTTCCAAGAAAGTAGAACATTCGAACAGCAATATGTTCGAGGACTTTTCTGCGGTGGTACTCTCTGTGATGAAGCGATGTACATTTTTAAGGATTCAATTCAAGACAGTAATGCCAATGTATATTGCAATGTAGCCAAAAAAGCAGAAGAAAAGCTGGTAGACCCATATCAAAGTGTTGAACACTCATTTGTTGACTTAGGTGATGATAATTTTACTGTGGGTAAACCACATCCGATGATTGATCCAGGCTTGAGAAATTCACGAATTTTACAAGAAGCAATGGATCCAACTGTGGCCGTGATTTTAGTAGATGTTGTATTAGGATATGGTTCTCATACCGATCCTGCTGGGGTAACAGTAACAGCTATTAAAGAGGCAAAGGCTATCGCTGAAAAAGAAAATCGCAGTATATGTTTCATCGCATATGTATGTGGGACCGAAAAGGATGTGCAAAATTTCACATTACAGGAAGCAAAATTGGCAGCAGAAGGTGTCATCTTAACCAAGAGCAATGCAAAAGCAGCCCGTCTTGCAGCACTTATCGTAGGGGGAGAAAAGTTATGAGCCGAATCAATCAACTGTTTAAACAAAATATAGCAGCAGTTAATATTGGTGCCGAAACTTTTAAGGAAGATTTGAAAATGCAAGATGTTGAAGTGGTTCATGTTGCCTGGAAACCCCCAGCAGGTGGAAATGTCGCTCTTGCAGCAGCACTGGATAAGGTTATTGATTCAGAAAAAATTGAAGAAGCAAATAATAAAGCTCTAGAAATTATTATGAGTGCACAACCAATGCTAGTAAGTGTTGATAGAGCGATAGATGTCATTCCTGGCATGACTCCTACCACAATTTTACATGCGGGACCACCTATTGGCTTTGATCGGATGCCTGGACCGATGAAAGGAGCAGTAATCGGTGCTCTTATGTATGAGGGAATGGCAAGTACTCCTGAAAAGGCGGTAGAAGTCGCGACATCTGGGAAAATCAATTTTGCACCTTGCCATAATTACAGTGCTGTTGGTGCAATGACGGGCGTTTTTTCAGCGAATATGACTGTGCATGTGATTAAAAATGCAACGCATGGAAACATGTCATATTGCCCAATACATGAGGGATCTGGATACACTGTACAAAGATATGGCTCATATGATGAAGGCGTATTGAAACGTTTGAAATGGCTAGATGAGGAATATCGTCCTGCGATGCAAGCTGCATTAAAGTTGTCAGGTGGAATCGATATTCGCTCGTCTATTGCCCAAGCACTTCATATGTCAGATGAATGTCATAATCGCAATAAAGCAAGTACAGCGCTCTTTTATAAAATGATTGTTCCTTATCTTCTACAAACAGATTTGGATAAGGACGTTATCTTACGAGTGAGCGAATTTATTAATAGTAATGAGCACTACCATCTAAGCTTAACGATGGCTGCTAGTAAAGCATCTTTGGATGCAGCACACGGAATTGAAAACTGTACGATCGTTACAGCTTTAAGCCGTAATGGAGCCGACTTTGGTATCCGAGTAAGTGGATTCCCAGGAAATACGTGGTTTACAGGTCCGGCACAAATGATTGAAGGTTTATTCTTCCCAGGATTCTCAGAAGCCGATGCAAACCCGGATATGGGTGACAGCGCAATCTCCGAAACCGCGGGACTAGGTGGTTTTTCATTAGGAAATGCTCCTGCTATTGTTCAGTTTGTCGGTGGAACAGTTGAGGATGCTCTCTCTTATGTGAAGAAAATGTATGAAATCACCTGGACAGAAAATAAAAACTACACGATTCCTTTCTTGAACTTCCGAGGTACTCCAGCTGGAGTAGATATAAGAAAAGTAATTGAAACAGGAATCTTGCCGATGATTACCACGGGTATTGCACATAAAGAACGTGGTCGTGGACAAATTGGTGCAGGTATCACGACGCCTCCTATGGAGTGCTTCGAAAAAGCTTTACTTGCTTTCAGTGAAAAATATGAAATATAGGCTAATCAGTGAAAACGGGCAGTATTCATTGATTTCATGAAGCACCTTAATATTTATAAACAAGTTGAGTACTTGAGTATAAAAAATAGCAATGAGGGGTGTTATTATGGGTAATTCAAAATCCATGAAAATCAGTCTCTCTAACCAAATGATTATAGCTTCTGTCGCAGGTATTGCGGCAGGGCTAATCTTTGGTGAGACAATGGGAAACATTAAGTTTCTTGGGGATATTTTCTTGCGATTAATGCAAATGTCAGTTGTATTTCTAGTAATGGGAGCCATCATTGAGGCTGTTGGTGGATTAGATCCTAAAGATCTTGGTAAATTAGGTGGTAAAACATTATCGCTATTTGTAATTTTTACCCTATTTGCTTCATTTGTTGGTCTTATTCTAGCAGTAATCATCCAACCTGGAGTTGGAGTTGTAGGTGTATCTGCAGCAGAATTTACAGGGAAATTACCTGAAGGAAAACCGCTTGATCTTATAGTAAACTTCTTTACCAAAAACGTTTTTGATTCCATGGCAAGAGGCGATATGTTACAAGTAATTATCTTTTCAGGTTTCTTCGGACTATCGCTTTCTCTACTGAAGAAAAATGAAAGTGGTTTAGCAATTTTTAACCTCGTTAAAAACTTAAACGTAGTAATCATGCAAATCATTTCAACAGTTATGAAAGTGGCTCCAATTGGTATCTTTGCCCTAATTGCCTCAATTACAGGAACCGCAGGTGTTTCAGTAATTGTTGCACTCGGTAAGTTTTTAATAACACTAACATTAGGTTGTTTGGCACTCTTCGCACTATTAATTGCCATCGTCTCTACATATGGCAAAATTAATCCGTTGAGACTGATAAAAAAGCTAAAAAGAACGATCATCGTATCGATCACAACCACTTCTTCAGCTGTTTCTCTTCCTGTACAGATGGAAGATTCCGAGGAGAGAATTGGTATTAGCAAAAGAGTATCGCGACTTGTTAATCCTCTTGGGATGAATCTAAACAGTCATGGACTTGCAATTACAGTTGCCATTGCTTCTGTAACGGTAGCACAGTTTTTTGGGACAGAGTTGAGCATGGGACAACTTATTATGATTGCTATCTATGCAACTTTGGCAACGTTTGCTAACCTGGCAGTTCCTGGTGGGGCACTTGTTACGATGGCTATTGCCTTCTCTATGGCTGGTCTACCACTAGAAGGTATTGCTATCCTAGCCGGAGTAGACTGGTTTGCGGGTATCGTACGTACATTCCTGAATGTAGTTGATGATGTACTTGTTGCATTAATCGTTGCTATTAGTGAAAAAGAATTTGATAGAAAGATCTTTGACGCTGATGAAACAACTGGAAATATGTCAGTTTCTGAATCAATGTAATCCGTTAGTTTGATTAAAAATAGCATGTTAAGGATGGACACTTTAGCATGCTATTTTGCTCTTTTTCACCAAGTAATATTTCAGTGTAGCACAGTATGTGCTACACTTTTTACGATTGGAGATGGGGAGGTTTTAAGATGAGGAAACTGAGTCTTACAACACAGATGATAGTAGCTTCCGCCCTAGGTCTACTTGCAGGTTCCGTATTTGGACCTTTTATGGAAAATATAAAATTTTTAGGGGAAATCTTCCTTAGGCTAATGCAAATGTCCGTGGTCTTTTTAGTGATGGGTGCAATAATCGAGGCTGTTGGAGCACTTGAACCTAGAGATCTCGGTAAAATTGGTGGGAAAGCCATAGCTCTATTTACATTTACGTCTACACTTGGTGCAATTGTGGGGCTTATTGCGGTAAATATAATTCAGCCAGGGATAGGGGTAGAAGGTGTAGCTGTCAGTGAATATAAAGGCGTCTTGTTTCAAGGTGGAATAAATGAACTAATCGTTAATTTTTTTCCGAAAAACATATTTGAGTCAATGGCTCGTGGAGACATGATTCAAGTAATTATATTTTCTGCTTTTTTGGGACTGGCCATTTCATTCTTAGGGAAAAACGAGAGTGGAAGTAAGATATATGGGATGTTTCACCAATTAAATGTAGTCATTATTGAGTTAATAAAAATCGTCATGAAGTTTGCACCTATAGGGGTCTTTGCTTTATTGGCAGGAATTACAGGAACAATTGGTTTACAAGTTATTATCCCTCTTATTAAATTCTTGATAACAATGTTCATAGCAACGGTGGTTGTCTTAGTCATTCTGATAACAATCGTCTCAATCTATGGAAAAATTAATCCAATCCGCTTCATAAAAAAATTAAATCGAACGATTATCGTATCGGTAACAACCAATTCTTCCGCCATTGCACTTCCTGTTCAAATGGAAGATTGTGAAAATCGAATTGGGATTAGTAAGAGAGTATCTCGTTTGGTTAATCCATTAGCCATGTCCTTAAACAGTAATGGGCTAGCACTAAGTATATCAATTGCATGTGTTACAATAGCACAATTTTTTGGTATCGAACTAACCTTACAAGAACAGATCGTTGTTGTAGTAGTATCCACTTTATCCACGTTAGGTAATCTACTTGTCCCTGGTGGTGCTCTTGTAGCGATTGCAATCGCACTTCAAATGACAGGTCTTCCACTGGAGGGAGTGGCTATTCTTGCCGGAGTTGACTGGTTTGCAGGATTAGCAAGAACACTCTTAAATGTAGTTGGTGATGTTCTGGTAACATTCTTTATAGCTGTGAATGAAAAAGAGTTTGATAGATCAATATTTGATGCTGATGATGTAGCGATTGCTGCACCCAAAAATGTCTAATAAAATCTTCTCTTCCTCCATATATTACGTTTACATAGAACACAAAAAAACCATCGTTCAGTAAAACGATGGTTTTTTTGTTGTTTAACAAAGTAAAGATGGTAGTCTTGTTACGCTGTTTTTACTAATTCCTCACAGAAAAAGTCAATTCTACTTTTCCATTTGGTATTGATTTGTTTAGCAATGTTTTGATCATACTGCTCAATTTTTTTAAAAGTAGTCAGATAGCTTACATCTCGCAGAATGGTAGACATGAAAAAGTTGGAGACAACATCTAGGTCCTTAACTTTAATTATCTTTCGAGCTTCCATTTCTGCTAAATACCCTTTAAGATGCTCTTCAAGTTTAGGAATGATTAGATAGCCGAATCCCCTTAACTCCTTAAAAACAACCAAGTTAGTAATAAAAATTCTTAAAACATGAACCTTGCTGAAATAGATTTTGAAATACTCATGAACAATCAGATTGATATCTTTTTGAAAATTTTCCATGCTCAAGGATGCCTGTAAATTCATCAAATCAATATCATCTGTAGATGCAAATTTCTTCACGACCCCAAGAAATAAGTCATTTTTATTCTTGTAAAGGCGAAAAATCGTGCTTTCATTAACTTTTGCCATTCTTGCTATTTCAGAAATACTTGTTTCATGAAATCCTTGTCTAGAAAACAGGAGTAGGGCTTGTTCTTCTACTCTATCTCTTGTAGTAGCGATGATTACCGCCTCCTTATATCAAATGAGTGTAATTCTATGCTTACATTAAAGATTAAATTATACTAATCATAATTTTATCAAATATCTACTGCATTTGCTGTGATATTTTGGGCTTCAGAATCAGTTAATCCCTTTATTTCTTTATTAATTGGGTTCCACATGAACATGTACACCATAATCGGTTATCATTATATTTTCAACATTAGTTGCAATATTATGAGAAAATTGAGGGGTTAAACCGTTACTAACTCTTAGGAAATTAAAGTCTGAGGTAAAAAATAAGGATTTTTAGACACTATAAAAGAGCTAGTTATAAAAGGGACTAACTACCAATTTGCTACAAGTATGATTATCACTGTCATGAAGAAACTAATTTTTATAGCATGTCGAATAAAGCTTGTAAATCATAGAAAGGAGATGGGTGCAAAATGCTTCAGAATAGTACAGTGATTGCTGGTGTCATCACAGGGGGCTTAACTCAGCTAAAGGATACAGGTGCCTATCTGAAGGGTGAGATGGACGGGAAGGATTACACGATTCAAACCACCGAAAACGTGACAGGAGCAGCGGGTGTCATGGCTGGGATCGAATACGGTGCAATGCTGGGTTCCATGGTTTTCCCAGGAGTCGGAACTGTAATTGGTACTGTTGCTGGTGGATTATTAGGGCATCAACTGGGGCGTAGAGTAGGAGCTCAAGCGGGCAGCCTCGTAGTAAACAGCATGAATCGAATGGCCAAGGCAACTCAAGAAACCATACAAGACACAATAATGGAATAGGAATAACCAAACCAACCTTGATCACACCAGATCAAGGTTGGTTTTTGTCTGCAGCTTAATATTAATGCAAATCTTGAAGGTGATCTTGGGTTTGATTATCTCCTCTGAACTCCACGGGCTTCATTCCCGTGTCATAAGAAAAAGATATGGTCTTCGGTGGCTCAAGTTGATCCATTCCTTTAGCTTCTACAATTAATCCGTTTATTTGTTCAGTCGTGGAGGAGGTCATTTCTTTTAATTGATCGACAAGAGACAGCACTCCTGCGATTCCTTTTACAGCAGCTCTTCTGGTCAATTTTCTTGCTTCCGGAGAGACTGCAAATAGAACGGAGGCAGCGGTAAGCGCAATGCCTAAAGGGCTTTTGGGTATTAATCTATTGAGCATGACGGATCCTCCTAAGAGCGAATTAGTAATGTTTAACATCCCCAGCAGATTAACAAATATACACAGCGTAATCACATAATTTTTGCTCCCTTTGAACAAAATAGACTCACTACAAAGTTGATGGGAGGTGACGTAATGGAACCGTTCGAGTTAAAGGAAAGATGGGTGAGGTCCTTACCTGGAAGGCTGAGAATTGAGGTCTACGGTCTGAAAGGAAACCCTCTTATCTCTAAAAAAATTGAGGCACGCTTCTCTCATCTGACTGGGATTCATCAAGTGAGAGCATGTGAAGACACCGGCAGGATGTTGATTATCTACAATGAGAAACAAGCGTTGATTGAACAAGTCTATCAGCAAATTCAACTGGTAGAACAAGAGTTGTACATGCAACTCCACCCAGATACCAGGTATGAAAAAGAGGAAGCATACATACAGGAAATCGCAGCGGCTTCAGCGGAAAGTGCAACGTTACCTATACCTGAGCCTTTATCCGTCATCCCTAAACTAACAGAGTCAAAGACAACTGCTCCACCAGTACTGGTTACAGCGTCCATCGTTGGATTGGGAGTATTGGGGGCCAAGCAAATATTTATGGGAAAAACGGCGCTTGCACGAAGTCCCGCTCTTTTTCATGTGGCGGGAGCGCTTTCTATCGTCAGTGGATTCCCTTTTTTAAAGAGAGGGTTTGAACGATTGTCCAAGGAAGGAGCTCTTTCAGCTGATTTGGTTTTGGGTACAGCGGCTTTGGCCTTGGCACTCGTTCGTGAGAATCTGCTCGCATTAGCGGGTGTCAGTTTGATTCAGTTCCTTTACTGGCAGCGATCCAAACAGCAAATAAAGAACGAAGATCCATCCCTTTACTTGTCTGAACAGACGAAGGCCTATGCAGATCGTACAAGCAAGTGGGCATTCGGTTTAACTGGTCTCACTTATGCCGTAACACGTAACCCTATGATGTCTATGGGTGTGTTGCTTGCCTCGAATCCACGACCTTGCTTGGCGGCTGAGGAATACAATTGGAAGCAAGCGGAGTCTATGATGCAGGATAGGGGCATGGTCGTACCCGCGAATTGCAGGATCAATCAGTTACGTGATCTTGACACTTTTGTGATTGAAGATACCTCTCTGGTTTTTTCCAAAAAGGAGAACGGAATATCCTGTGTCACCCATCAGGAGGAAGAAGAGAAAATCTGGTGTTATGCCGGAAATCTCTTAAGTAAGAGCAATCATCCACTCCGTTTACAAATAATGACCAAAGCAAAAGAAACAGGTAGAACCAAACGAACTCCATTCAAGGTAACGGAATCCAATGAGGGGATCGTTGGGGAAATTGGTGGCTCGGAGATATGTTTCGGTACCAAAGCATTCATGCAACTACATAGAATAGATTGTCATGAATTCGAGCTCATTGCCAAACGTCACCAAAGAGCTGGCTGTGAGGTCTATTTTCTTGCCAAATCAGGCAAATGCTTGGGGCTTATTTTCAATCAATGCCCATCTCATCTGAATTCCGTTGGTAGTCAATTGGTAAAGCTGCAAAGAGACTTGCCACAAATCAATGTTGTATTTCTGTCTGATTCACTTCACATTCAGGAGCAAGGGCTAAAAAGATATCAGTGGACAATGTTCACAGGAGGATACAATGAGGATCACGGATTGCAGAATGCCCTCTTCATTACAAAACAGACTCATTTGTCATCTACTGTTCCGACCCTCCATGTGAAGGACCTCCAGCACTTGGAAAGCAGCATTCGCTTAGCCCAACGGATTGAAGCTCTGAATACCAAACACAGAAGAATCAATCAAGGGTGGAACCTTCTTGGTACAGGCATGGTCATGGCTGGGCGTTTAACCGCTCCGTTCGCCAATTTACTCTCAGATGCATTGAAGCTGTTCATGTTGTCCTCGGCAAACAAATTGTCGCAATTCGAACAGAAACCTGCTCTACAAAAAGAAGCAGGTAAAAGCATGACAACCGATTGGCATTCTTTGACGGAAGAGGAGATTGTAAACAAACTGATCTCTGATCGCCAGCGAGGCCTTCAAGAAGAGCAAGTTCAAGAAATCAGATATAGAGTCGGGCAGAATCTCATTCATCCACCGACAAAGACCCACTGGATTACCTCGTTTTTGCGGCAGTTTAAAGAGTTTACAACCTTGATTTTGCTGGGAACAGCTACGATTTCTATACTATCAGGAGATTGGTTTGATGGAATTGCCATGACGACCGTCCTCCTGGCGAATGCAGCGATCAGTGTCGTGCAAGAAAGAAAAGCAGGCCGGGTAGTAGAAGCGTTGAATCAATTTCAGCCACCAATGACCAAGGTAATTCGGGATGGGCAGGAGAAAGAACTTTCGGCAACAGAGCTGGTACCGGGGGATATTGTTGTCTTGGAAGCAGGGGATCGCATCCCTGCCGATATTCGTTTAATTACGGATTACAGCCTGGAAGTGAATGAAGCAGCCTTAACGGGTGAATCTCTGGCGATTCAGAAGAGAACGTGCATCAACCCTATTGAAACTTCCTTGGCAGAGAGAAGCAACATGCTGTACATGGGGACGAATGTCACAAGGGGAAAAGGGATCGGAATCGTCGTTCAAACGGGAATGAATACAGAGCTTGGGTATCTGACTTCTTTGCTAAAAGATGAAGAGCAGCAGCTAACTCCATTGCAGCAGAAGGTAACATCTATCAGCAAAAAGTTTGTAAAAGGGGCTGTTCTTGCAGGCTCTATTGTCTTTTTGATTGGTTTATTACGGGGCAATACCATTCCGCAAATGGTTTCTACCTCTGTTGCATTGATAGCATCAGCGATTCCAGAGGGACTGCCAGTTACGATTACCATTGCATTAAGCGCAGGAATTTATCGTATGGCCAAGAGAAAGGCTGTAATTCGCAAGCTTTCTGCTCTTGAAACACTCGGACGCGTGACCGTCATCTGTTCCGATAAAACAGGAACGTTAACGAAAAATGAAATGACCGTCACTGATATTGCAAGCGTAGAGCATCAATGGAATGTGACAGGAGAAGGATACGGGCCAACCGGTTCTATTACGCTCAAAGATGGTCAAGATTTGGAGAGTAAAGAACTTAAGAAAATCATCCAAATTGGTCTCTTGTGCAACAACAGTCAGCTCGTCCAAGAGAATGATGTTTGGACGATTAAAGGAGATCCGACAGAAGGGGCTTTGCTTTCCCTTGGAGCCAAAGCAGAATTAGACTCCTTTCAAGTCAACACATGGAATCGGGTGCACGAGATTCCGTTTGATTCGTTCCATGGGACGATGAGTGTAGTGTGTCACGATGAAGGGAAGCAAGATCAATGCTACCTGATGTCTAAAGGCTCGATTGAAGCCGTACTGAAAAAATGTGAATTCTATCAACAAAATGGAGAAGTTATCCCGCTTACAGAAGATGTAAGGCAGATGATTCTCAGACAGAATGAACAATTTGCAGAACGTGCCCTGCGTGTACTCGGCTTTGCATATGCACCTTTGCAACCAGGTGTTGACGTGAGAGAAGTTACCCCTTCGCTTATTTATGTGGGCATGGTAGGAATGATTGACCCTGCCAAAAAAGAAGTGAAGCAGGCAATCAGTGACGCATTTGCTCTTGGTGTGAAACCAGTCATGATTACCGGTGATCATCCGATTACAGCCATTGCTATTGGAAGACAACTGGGCATGTACACGGAAGGGGATCGGGTCATCACTGGAACAGATCTGGAACAATTAACGAATCATCAATTAACCCAATTAGTCGGTAATGTATCGATATTTGCTCGTGTCTCACCTGAACACAAGCTGCGAATTGTCCAAGCCTATCAAGCGGCTGGTCATATAGTAGCCATGACAGGTGATGGTGTGAATGATGCGCCTGCCATCAAGAAGGCGGATGTAGGAATTGCCATGGGACAGACGGGAACAGAAGTGACCAAGCAAACCGCAGACATGGTCTTAAAAGAAGATCATTTTGGAGCAATTGTAGATGGAGTGAAAGAGAGCCGTACGATTACCAGTAACATTCGTAAAGCCATCGGATGTTTGTTAACTGGCAATCTGGCTGAAATCATCGTGAGTGGACTGGCGGTCATTGCAGGTCTTCCAATCCCATTGGTGCCTGTCCAAATTCTGCTCATGAACTTGTTGACAGACGCACTCCCAGCAACTGTACTTGCCGTCAATCCGGGCAACAAAGAACTGATTACCGAACGCCAGGAAATTGTGGATAAGCCGCTGTATCAAAAAGTGGCTATTCGAGGACTTGTTCTGGGTCTCGGGTCTTTAGCTCTCTTTGCTGGAAGCTTAGCGATGGGTGCACCTCTTCCAGTGGCAAGGACAATGGCCTTCGGTACGTTAGTGGCAGGACAGCTCATGCAAACCTTCTCATGGCGCCAAGAAAACGGTCAGCATTTCAAAAACTGGATCAAGGACAAGTTCTTCCTGGGCGCACTCGGAATCTCATGGGGTGCTTTATTAGCTGTCATGTACGTGCCCGCCATTGCAGCCTTCTTCCATACAGCCCCTCTACAGATTCATCAATTAGCGCTTGTCATGACTGTAGGAGGTTCGGTAAGTATGCTGGCTCAACCAATGATACGTTTATTATCTAAGCAACGCTCTGCAGTACCAAAACTTCAACCAAATCTTGCTGCGTAAAGGATGAGGTACATGCTCAACAGATCGATGGAGCGAATGGTCGTGAGTACGGCTCTTGTTCTTGGTGCATCGGTTCTTTTGCCCATCGCCAAGACAACGCTCAACGGGTTGCTGTCCAGTACTCGAACTGGAGTCAAGTTCGCACGTGAAGAACTTGAGGACATGATTGCCGAAGCCCAATATGAACGCATGAAAAAACAGATCGACAAGGAAATCATGGAATAGGGGGGGCGTTATGCAGAATCAAAAAGTGGATTATCATCTTCAACAAGCTTTTGCCCACTTAAAGGAAGCCCTCAACGTTAGTGTCGCGATGGTTATGGATAATCAAGAGAACAAGCAAATGATCGGTAAGAAATGGGAGACATTTTTGGGCGAATTCTTCCAGTTGATCAAGGTAAAGGGAAAAGAGAGCAAACTGAATTTGCTCTCTGCGATTTCCTTTCCGAAGCTTTGGAGATAAATTATGAGTTCAAAATCGAGATCAACGCCAAAGTCAAAAACAAAGCCAATAACAAAGTCAATCAATCTAGAAGATCACTCGTATTATTTTAATCGCGACCTTAGCTGGTTAGCGTTTAATTCTCGTGTACTTGAAGAAGCAGCAGACCCAACCAATCCTCTTATGGAACGGTTAAAATTTTTATCAATTGTTTCTTCTAATCTTGATGAGTTTTTCATGGTGCGTGTCGCCAATTTAAAAGATCTTCTAAAAGAAGGCTTTAATAAAATCGATAACAAATCAGGTCTTACGACTAGAGAACTACTGATTGAGATTACAAAAAGAACACATACACTAGTGGAGCGGCAATACGATGAGCTAACGAATCGTGTTATTCCTGCTTTAGAAGAACAAGGAATTCACTTCGTACGTGCAGAGGATCTTTCAAAAGAACAGGAACAATACATTAACCAGTTATTTCAAAGCCGATTTTTTCCGGTGTTAACCCCGATGGCTATCGATGCCAGTCGACCATTTCCTATGTTACAAAATGGTTCACTCAACCTCGCCGTCCGATTGACCAAGTCAAAAGAGGAGCAAAGCATGGACACTCTTGCTGTTGTTCCAGTTCCTTCGCTTCTTCCGCGATTTATTCCGTTGCCAAGTTCAAGTGAGGAGCATTATTTCATCTTGTTGGAACATGTACTTAAAAATAATCTCCATCATTTATTTCCTGGTTACGAGCTGATCTCTGCCCATACGTTTCGAATTACGCGTAATGCTCGTCTTCCCCTCAATGAGGAGGTAGAGGATTTCTTGGAGGAAATGGAAAAAGAATTGCGTAAACAACGGATGGGGTATGCAGTACGGTTGGAAATTGAGGAGGATAGCAATCAGGTAGCGAGAGAGTTTTTAACAGAGTCACTCGAGATCGAAGAATTAGATATCTATTGTGTAAAAGGCCCGCTTGATTTAACTTTTCTCATGCCGTTCTCCGGTTTGGAAGGGTTCGACCATGTACGGTGGGACCCATGGTATCCGAGACGTCCTCATGAACTAAAAGGCGAAGAAAATATTTATAAAGCGATCTCCAAGAAGGATATCCTCTTGCATCATCCGTATGAATCCTTTGAGCCAGTTGTACACTTCATCCGAACTGCGGCAGAGGACCCACAAGTTCTCGCCATCAAGCAAACCCTGTACCGGGTTGGAAGAAACTCTCCGTTGGTCGATGCGTTAGCAAAAGCAGCAGAGAATGGCAAACAGGTAACCGTGTTAGTCGAGCTCAAAGCGAGATTTGACGAAGAGAACAACATCGGCTGGGCGAAAAAATTGGAGGAAGCAGGCTGCCATGTTATTTATGGGTTAATTGGATTAAAGACACACTGCAAAATCAGCATGGTTGTTCGCGAAGAAGGGGAAATCATCAAACGATATGTCCATATGGGCACGGGAAACTACAATCAAAAAACCGCACGACTCTATACCGATTTTGGCTTATTTACCAGTCGAAATGAAGTGGGTGAGGATGCGACTTTGTTTTTTAATCATTTGACGGGATACGTAGACAACCCGGAGTTTCACAAAATTATCCCATCTCCCGATGAAATGCGGAAACACTTTCTCCAATTGATTCAAAATGAAACCCAAATAAGCTCACCAGAACGACCCGGACGGATAATAGCGAAAATGAATTCGCTGACAGATAAAGAGATTATCAAGGCCCTTTATACCGCATCACAGGCCAATGTACAAATTGATCTGATTGTGAGAGGGATTTGTTGTTTACGACCAGGTGTGGAAGGTGTAAGCGGTAACATCAGGGTGATCAGTATCGTTGGGCGATTTCTTGAACATAGTCGAATTTATTATTTTGGAAATGCTGGAGAAGAGCTGATTTATTTGGCAAGTGCCGATTGGATGACTAGAAATATGGTGAGGAGAGTAGAGCTTCTCATTCCCATTCAAGATGAGCAACATAAGAGGCGGTTACTAGAAATATTGTCCATCTATCTTCGAGATAATGTGAAAGCAAGAGAACTTCAATCAGATGGCAGCTATCAACGCGTTCGGACTGGCAAACCAGCATTGGAAAGTCAGGGTTATTTTCAAAATCTCTTTAATCGCTGATTGATGGGACTAGAGGGATGCTTCGTTGCAAAATGAAGTAGTGAGGTATAAAAATAGTAATACCTATTCAATTATGAAAGCAAATATTGTTTAGCAAATAAGGTCGGCTCCAGCGAAGGATACCGACCTTATTTGTTGTAATTTAAATGTAACTACTTTGGTCATAACAATATCCCAAATGTCTATCGTATATTTAACTAGCCCAAACAACTTCTGCATGTTCCTACCAAAATTCCCAATACTCGTGGTGAATTTCCCTGCTGTCTGGGAAACAAATTGTGCTATTTTAAGAAAAAGACGAGTTTTTTATACGGAAGTAAATGAAGCGGTAATTCACGGCTTGCTCTCGAAAAAAGAGTATCAAACTGGCCATCCGGTACCCTACATTGTGAGAACCAGCAATGTAATTGTATTTGGGGCACGGCATACGAAAGATCCTCACGACGAACAGATCCAGCAGATTGAAGCCGAATGGAAGTCATTTAAGCCGACCGTCGCACTTGTAGAAGGCAGATTGGGATTTCTTGCTCCCGGGCTGATGGATCCCGTCAAAAATTACGGGGAAATGGGCAAGGTGAATGAATTGGCGAAAAAGGATCATGTCCCGGTTTATTCCTGGGAACTCCCAAAAGAAACGGCTGTTACTAGATTACTGAGCATACACAAGTACACACCCGAGCAAATTGCCCTGTATCAAATCCTTCTTCCCTATTTCAGCAATTACCGGTTTGGAAAACCTGAAAATCCAGATCGCTTTGTGGAAGAATACCTGAGTCGTGGAAAGCTTCCTGGACTTGAGAACACGATCGTATCTGTCGCCGACATCGACAAGATCTGGAAGAGAGATTTTGGTCAGGAAAAGGATTGGCGTGATACTTCAGATGAAATCGAGTTGCCCGGCTATTTGCAGGAGATCGGGTACGATTATAGCGACATCCGAGACCAGCATCTTGCCGCGCTCATCAAGCATTTCCAGGAAAAGAACGAAAAGGTATTTGCCATCACTGGATCCAGCCACGCTGTCATTGTGGAAAAGGCAATCCAATAGGGGCCAAAGGGAGAAGAGCGATCAGGCATACCCCTGTAACCGGAGTAGTAGCAAGCTGTCGAGAAAATCGGCAGCTTTTTTTTATTTTATTACTCAGAATAACCCCCTTCATATTGGGTGAAAGGACTGTGACTTGCACAACTTTGGAAACCGATTGCGAATTGAGCACCCAAGAGTATGGGAAAAGGTAAAAAAAGATTGGGACCAAACATTCAGTTCAGTCCCTATAACCTACAACGTGAAAATAACGGTTACCGATTACGGAGCATCAGTCACAGAGCAGTGAGATATGACTTCCTCAATAAAGACATTGGGATTGCCTTCATAATAGTTTGGAACGTCGCCCTGAAGTTCAGGCAGAGTCGGATGTCCAAAAAAGAAGTCCAAAGCCTCCTTGGATTCAAAGAATATGCTAAATGAAAATTGGTAGGGCGGGGTAGTGCCATCCGCAGACGTGACGTACTTTTTTACCTCACATCTAGTTGCGCCCATGTTCATGATTGCATTTTTTACCATGGGTACATGCTTGTTAAGATAATACTCAGTATTAAAAGAAACTCCGTGCTTGTAATAAAATGATAAAACGATCATTTCATACACACCTTTCTAATTTTTTGAGAGTAAAGTTTTCACAATCTCTTGCACAAATGGTTTATCCAATGGGGCATGGCGATTTAATAATCGATACCAAATCGGCCCGTAGCAAAGATCTGCAAGAAAATCTAAATCCTTTGAAGTCTCTACTTCTCCCCGATCTACTCCCTTATATAAAATGCTTTTTAGAGCTTCTCTTCGTGAAGATATGAATTCCTTATTGAACAACTGGGAGATATCTTCATCGAACTGCGATTCAACAATTAAAGTAGAAATCATGCTACCAAACGGCCCGTTTAGCAGATTACAAGTATTTTGAACGTATTCCAATAAGTCTTGACGGACAGATCCGTGATTAGGTACGGGTATTTCCAATTCACACTGTGATTGTATGGCTTCAAGAACAAGTGCTGCTTTTGTAGGCCACCAACGATATAAGGTTTGTTTCCCTGCTCCTGAAGCTTTTGCAATTGATTCCATGGATAACTTTTTGTATCCATTTTGCTCCAACAACCGAATCGTTGTTGACAGAATCGCCTTTGTCACTTCTTTACTTCGGGGACGGCCGGGTGATGCTTTTTGAGAATTAGCACTTTCTTGGATCATGTAGCAACTCCTTATGCTAATAATAACAATACACTACGTATCGTATTATAATTTGGATTGGAAAATTTATCAAGATAGTGGCTATTTCTTCACTGGCTTTCGATGGTCATCCAATTGTTGGAATAAATTCTGTGTATTTTGGAATAACTATGTTGTATCTTTCTAAAAATTTCTCAAAAGAGGAGCAAGATCATGTCCATCAACTTAGCCATCATTTACTACAGTACAACAGGAACCAATTATCAATTAGCACAATGGGCGGCAGAAGCTGGGCAAGAAGCTGGCGCAGAAGTTAAAATTTTAAAGGTTCCTGAGCTTGCCCCACAATCGGTCATCGAGGGGAATCCCGCTTGGAAAGCTCATGTAGAGAAAACGGCAAGTATTAACACAGCAACACCAGATGATGTCGTTTGGGCAGATGCCATTATTTTCAGTACACCTACTCGATTTGGTAATGTTGCATCCCAAATGAAGCAGTTCTTGGATACAACCGGTGGCATTTGGTTCCACGGAAAAACTGTAAATAAAGTGGTTAGTGCTATGACTTCTGCCCAAAACGCACACGGTGGTCAAGAACAAACGATTCTTCAACTCTACACCTCCATGTACCATTGGGGAGCCATTGTGGTTGCGCCCGGCTATACTGATCCTGTTTTGTTTGCTGCCGGAGGAAACCCTTACGGAACAAGTGTGGCAGTTGACCAAAACAATCAACTGGTGGGAGATGTTCAAGCGTATCAAAATGCAGTAAAGCATCAAGCCAAACGTGTCGTTACCGTTGCTGAATGGATTAAAAAAGGAAAGCAATAAAATTAAGAAGAAAAGAAACGGTTATTTTTGCTTGATCGATCGAGCAAAAATAACCGTTTTTCTATTTTAAAATGACTAACTAATGGTATTTGAATTTTGTTTTACTCTTAAATAAGGCCCGATTTGAAAGAAAGAAAAACACCGAAAAGCCCTCTTTGAGCATTCTAAAAAGAGGGCAACTTCCCAAAAATAATTATTGGTCTTTAGCAATTTCATTTCTATTGGGAGCAATTGGAGGTTGTTCTAGCCATTTATATTTTACCATGAGATCAAACCATTTTTTTGTTACTGAAATGTCTTTGAAAATGATTCTCTCATAATCAAGAACGAGGTCAGTCCTCATAGAGCCTGCCAACCCTAATCCATGATATGTTTGAGATGTTAAATATAAAAAACCAGTGTGATGCATGATCAGTTTATCTGAAAACGGTGAATCTGTAGAATCCGTAATTTCAGTTTCCCAAGACATAGGTACGGGCAAATTATCATCTTTTAGTTTTTTACTTAGTATTTGAATGTGGTCATCTGCCGTTTGAGCAGCATCAGTTAGAAACTTCCTTATATCCTCAGCACCAGCAATTTGACTAAATGCAATTCCAAGTGTTTTTGCCATAATACTTTTCTTCAAGTTAAGAGAAATATTCGAGATTTCTAGGGCTGACAGAGGACGCTTATCTCCCCAATAACCATCAAGATATTTTTTACTATCAACAAATTCAGGGGTTGAACGGGGGAAAAAATACGGATCTCTTTGAAAATGTCCCTTCTCGAGTAATAAATCAACGGAGCGGTGGTACATTTGTTTTCCATCTGTCAGGCAGGAATCAAAAAATTCCCTTAGATCTTTTCTAACTGATGTGGTAAATGAAAATAAGTGACCGTTTAAACCATGTATTGTCATGAGATACAAATAATCCAAGCAAAAAAGATCAGAAAATAACCTTTTAATATTGGGGTTGATATCTCTGTCTGTAAACCCAACGGGCAATGGAAATCCATCATTAAGAATAAATGTAGAAACCTGCTGCATTTGGTTCTCTGTTATTTTTATAGCCTCGTCAAAAATCTCTCTGATGGACTTATCCTCTATGATCGTAAGCATGTACTTATTTACACAATTCACCATGGTACCATTTACGTATTGCCCCCACAAAGCTCCGATTTCCGAGGATGTTAATTTTACTTGAGTTATGTTCATTATCACCGTCACCTCTAGAAACTATAATTTCCAATTAGAAGTGATTTATCCCGAAGAAGTTTGAAGAAATACGGAAACAACGGGAAGAAAATGAAAGGAGATAATGTGTTTGAATACAATCGTATTGAAGAAAACAATGTCTACCCTTTGGTTTATAGTGCGGTTGATGTACCGGTGCAGACAACGATCAGTGTCAAATGGAAGAACCGACGTGATAATGGAGGGATCAATGTTTATTATGCAGACGATCCGACGATTAACGAGTAGGCATACAATAGTACGGATGGCAGGAGGCAGGAACAAAGCCTAAGCTTTCAGCCAATCTGGACGATCCAATGTTATCTCGCCTGCATGCCCATACCGGTTCATATCCATTCGCTAGACAATACGAAATCATGGCAGATGCAGCATAAATGGCGTAGCCTTTCTTTCTGAAGTTTTCTGTGGTTTCAACACCTAACTCCAATTGATCATCAACAATATAGGAAGAGAAAGTTGTGCTGACAATTTGGTCATCGTATAACAAGCTAAAGCCAATCCCGTTTTCGAGAAAATCCTCTGCAGTATCCCAAAAATATTCTGGCACGACAGAACCTTGAATTTTAGGATAAAGGTCTGCATCAATTCTTTTCAGGATGAATCCGGCAGGTAGATTACTATTATTGAGTGGGAACTGGGGATTAAATTTATAATTAATTCTTTGCGTTTGCAGAAAAAATTGACTGCTGTCGTGGTGGATCCCTTTGCTGTCCATGTTGTCGGCTAACAGCAGATCTGTATCCAGTAGAGAAGCTAGCTTCTGTTCCCATTGCTCGGGGTAAGTTAACATATATTTTGCAGGAAATTGAATCCAAGGTGTATCTTTCAAAAATTTCACTAGCTTGTCGTTAAAGGAATCATTTTCATAATTGCCGCACAAAAAAGCCATCCCGTATTTATGTATGATCAAGCTTACGGTTGGATTAAGTAAATCATCGACATATACTTGCCCGTCTACTTTGTATTCGATGACAACTCTGGCAAACAAGGTATTAAAGGGAACTTTTCGCAATAACGGATCGACTTTTGCATAATGAGGCGGCGTAAGTTTAATCATTCAAATGCTCCTTTCAACGTGTACGATCTTCCTTTTCTCTAGTGATTATAAATACCGAAACGATATGGTACAATTGCAAATATCCAGCTCTGTACCGGTACAAAACACATGCTATGTCACGCCCAGCCATCATACTTAGCTGGATGGGGAAGGGGGAAAGCTATGAAAAGAAAATTTGAAGAAGTCATTGATTACATCGAGGATTTGCTGGCTCAGAACCAGCTTAAGCAGGGAGAACAATTGCCATCCATCAGAGCGATGGCAGCGAAATTTACCTGTAATAAAGCCACTGTGATACGAGCTTATAAAGAACTCGAGTTCAACCATAAGATATACTCCATTCCCAAAGGGGGGTATTATCTTATAGAAAAAAAGAACGAGACAAACGTTACGAACAGCACCATAGATTTTACAGAGATTATGCCAGATGCCAAATTGCTGCCCTATAGGGAATTTCATCACTGCATTAACAGGGCGGTAGAGTTGTATAAACATGAACTGTTTACATACAGTGACGCACAGGGCCTGTTATCTTTACGGAAAACATTAGTTGATCATTTTGCCGATCATCAAGTATTTGCTTCGGAAGAACAAATCGTGATGACTTCTGGAGCGCAACAGGCATTAAGTATCTTGGCAAAAATGTCTTTTCCAAATGGAAAAGGAAAGATTTTGGTTGAACAACCGAGCTATAGTCTTTTTCAGAAGGTCGTAGAACTAAATGATGTAGAAATGATCGGGATACCTAGAAATATCAATGGAATCGATTTTACTGAACTGGAAAGAATGTTTCAAACCGAAAGTATCAAATTTTTTTACACGATTCCGAGGTTTCATAATCCTCTTGGTACGTGTCTTTCTGAAAAAGACAAGAAGAGAATGGTTGTGTTAGCCGAAAAATACGATGTTTATATTGTGGAAGATGACTATTTGGCAGATATCGATAGCAATAATAATGTTCTCCCGGCCTATTATTATGATTTATCGGGTAAGGTTATTTATGTAAAAAGCTTTTCGAAGGCGTTTATGCCAGGGATCAGATTAGGTGCCGTTGTTATGAACGAGGCTTTGAAAAGTGAGTTTTTAAAACATAAGAAATGCACTGATCTAACTACAAGCGTATTGGCGCAAGGGGCCTTGGAGATTTTTATCAATAGTGGCATGTACAAAAAACACATTCGTAAGGTACGGCAGGAATATAGGAAAAAGATGAAATGCCTTCGTGAATGTTTACGAGCTATAAATATCAATAATCCGGAAATTGATTTTGTTATTCCCGATATTGGATTCTTTGTTTGGATCAGATTAGGTAAAACAATAGATCGAACCAAATTGATTAGCAGGTTAAAAGAGAGAAATATTTTACTCTCATCGCTGGAGAAAAATTTTATTAACAATAATTTGCACGAAAACAGCGTGGGAATTTGTATAGCAAAGCTATCAGAAGAGCAAATCAGATCAGGGATCCGTATTTTATGCGAAGAGGTGCAGCGTTTGGATTAGTTTATCTAGTCCAAACGCTTTTTTCATTTAACACTGTGAATATGCCATTTAAATACAAGCAATACTATATTTGTAAAATTCAATAAGGGAATGATTAGATGGTTAGTACAGACCCATTGTCAGAATCACTAATTGTAGGCGTTGATGTAGGTTCAACTACTGTGAAAGCAACAGTGGTAAATCCGAAAAATAAAGAAATTCTATGGTCAGATTATCAGCGACACCACACGAAGCAAGCGGAAAAGGTCTTAGAGTTATTGGTTGCCATCGGGAATGAGTTTTCACAGGTCCCACAAAGTAACATTCGTGTATTTATTACGGGCTCTGGAAGTGGTCCCATTGCCGAACATATTGGAGCAAAGTTTGTTCAAGAAGTAAATGCAGTTACGATGGCTGTCGAACAACTTCATCCTGATGTTGGGAGTGTTATTGAATTAGGCGGGCAGGACGCCAAAATCATTATATTTAAGGAGAATGAGGAAACGGGAAATAAGCAAGCACTTACGTCAATGAATGACAAGTGTGCATCTGGAACGGGAGCCACCATTGATAAGTGCATGATTAAAGTAGGCATGCCGATGGATGAAGTGAGCCAACTTCACTTTGACGATTCCAAGCTTCACCATGTGGCGGCCAAATGCGGTGTGTTTGCAGAAACGGACATTGTGAACCTTGTGAAAAGCGGAATATCCTCCGATGAGATTATGTGTTCTCTTGCAGATGCTATCGTCATGCAGAATCTGTCTGTTCTCACTCGTGGAAATACGTTGCGTCATCGTGTCCTTTTGCTAGGCGGCCCGAATACATACTTACCATTCCTGCAAGAATGCTGGAGAAAAAGAATTCCCCAGACTTGGGAAGAGCGAGGTTATGACTATCCGCAAGACATCCCGATAGAAGAACTAATCTTTGTACCTGAAAATTCCCAGTACTATGCTGCATATGGCGCCGTGATGTATGGGATGCATGAGCCGGCTGAGGTTGGCAACTACACTGGGGTAGAAGGATTGAAGGAATTTATCGCACATGGCAGGAAAGCAAAACTGGGTGAGAATGCTGGCCCACCGCTCATGCATACGGAAACAGAACAGGAAGAATTCAGCAAGATATACAGTATACCTCGATTTATACCTGCATCTTTCTCGTCAGGAGAAAAGGTACGGGGCGTGATCGGTCTTGATGGGGGTTCAACTTCGTCAAAAGCTGTTCTGGTCGACGAAAATGGACAAATTCTACTCAAGGAATATCAATTATCCAAGGGTAATCCGTTGGAAGATACAAAAGAAATGTTGAAGAGACTGCACGATAAGGTGGGTGAGCAGGGTGCTGAGTTAGAGATCATCGGTTTTGGTGCCACCGGATATGCAGCCGATGTCTTGGAAAAAACGCTGAAAGCAGATGTCAACATTGTGGAGACCGTTGCCCACATGATGAGTGCCGTACATCAATTTGGCGATATCGATGTTATATGCGATATTGGAGGACAAGATATCAAGGTTCTCTTTATGAAAAATGGAGACATCCGTAATTTTAGGCTCTCTAACCAATGCTCTGCCGGGAACGGAATGTTATTGCAAGCGATGGCAGACCAGTTTGGCATCCCCGTTCAAGAGTATGCACAGACTGCATTCCAAGCTGATCTCTCTCCTAATTTTTCATACGGTTGTGCTGTATTCCTCGATGCCGACCGCGTGAATTTCCAAAAAGAAGGCTATTCGAAGGAAGAACTATTGGCTGGACTTGCTCTGGTCTTGCCCAAAAACATATGGCAATATGTCGTTCAAATACCTCGTATGTCTGAGCTGGGGCGCAAGTTCGTTCTGCAAGGTGGAACGCAATATAACCTCGCTGCTGTAAAAGCTCAAGTCGATTACATCAAACAGCGCGTTCCTGATGCACAGGTTTATGTTCACCCCCATCCGGGAGAAGCAGGAGCGATCGGTGCCGCTATGGAAACGCTGCGTGTTGTCAAGCGCCGTGGCTACTCTTCATTTTTGGGTATCGATTCAGCGATTAACCTGATCTATAGTAGCCGTAACGATGAATCTACTCGGTGTACATTCTGTCCCAACCATTGCAGTCGAACTTTTATCGACTCTCAAACACCCGATGGACAGACTGCTCGCTATATCTCAGGCTTTAGCTGCGAAAAAGGAACAGTTGAAGACAAGGAAGCCGTTATTCAACTTACCAAGAAGCGACAAGAGTTGAAAAAGCACTATCCCAATCTGGTGGAATACGAAGCTGTTCGAATGTACCAGCATTTCTACGAGGCAGAGCCTCTCCCCGATACGAATAGGCTTGTAGAAGATGTCCAGGTAAAGCGCAGTTGGTTAGGATTGGGAGGAATCCGGAAAGTTCCTTATCAGCGTCAATTCCAACGCTCTGATCGAGAGAAAATGGAAAGTAGAAACAAGATTCGTATCGGGATTCCACGTGTGCTTGGTATTTGGTCAACTGCCCCGTTTTGGCGGACGTATTTTGAGACGGTGGGGATCGACAAAAATAACATTGTGTTTAGCGATTTTACTAGTGAAGAGATGTGGCAAGCTGGTGGAAAGTACGGTTCCATTGACCCTTGCTATCCGGCCAAAGTGGCTCAGGCTCACATCCATAATTTATTGTTTAAGCATCATGAGAAAAAGCCTATAGACTACATTTTTTTCCCTTGCATCACACACATACCGACGCATCTGCAAAATGTAATGGATTCAGCTAGCTGTCCCATTGTAGCGGGCGCGCCAAATGTGATTAAGGCGGCTTTTACCAAAGAGATTAACTTTTTTGAGACGAGAGGAGTCGCCTATCTCGATCCAGCCGTTTCCTTTACCGAACAAAATTTGATGAAAAAGCAGTTGTATGAGGCATTTCAGGAGTGTCTGCAAATCACGGAGGACGAAAGCGATTTTGCTGTGCAGCAAGGATGGTTGGCTATGGAACTGTTCGACGCCGAGATGCAAGAGCGGGGAAAAATGATCCTCGAACAGGTTGAACAAGAAAACCGTCTCGCCATTCTGATGATCGGCCGTCCTTACCATTCCGACCCTGGTTTGAATCACAGCGTACTAGAAGAGTTTCAGGTGTTGGGCTATCCGATTCTCTCCATGCGATCCATACCCAAAGATGAGAAGTGGCTGCATCGCTATTTCCAGGAAGACTTGGAGAGCGGGCGAGTAAGTTATGCATTGGAAATAACCGATGTCTGGCCGGAGAATTTCAGTTCCAACAGTGTACAAAAGGTCTGGGCAGCCAAATTTGCTGCACGTCATCCCAATGTTGCCGTGCTCGACTTATCCAGCTTTAAATGTGGACATGATGCACCGACCTACGGGCTGATTGACTCGATTATTTCAACGGCAGGGACCCCTTACTCTGCTTTACATGATATTGATGCCAACAAGCCGAGTGGTTCCATAAAAATTCGTGTGAAAACCTATGCCCATAGCTTGGGGCTTCATGAAGAACGCTTGCAGGACTTGGCCCAGAAAAAGGCAGAGCTGCAACAGCGTATCGAGCAAAAGCATTTGGAACTGCTTAATCGCCAATCAAAAGAAACAACAGGGTCAACTTTCATCCAGATGAAAAGGAGCGGAGCACATGCCAACAATTAAAGAGGAACTTGCGTTAGGGTTGGAGCAGGCCAAAAGAACACAGTGGTTTGATCCGGTTCCCCGTCAGTTTTTAATGAAAGATAAAGCCACTACCACAATCCTGTTTGGTGGACTTACCATGGCGCACGATTATCTGGTAGAGGGTGTGCTAAAAGGATTGGGCTACACAGTGAGACATATGGATTGCCCGGATACTGAGTCACTTCGGTTTGGCAAAGAGTTTGGAAACCGCGGTCAATGCAACCCGACATATTTCACTGTAGGCAATTTGATCAAATACCTCATTCATCTGCGGGATGAAGTTGGTATATCGAAAGAAGATATTGTACGCAACTACCTGTTTATCACCAGCGGTTCTTGTGGCCCTTGCCGTTTTGGCACCTATGTAACAGAGTATAGGAAAGCCTTACGTGATGCGGGTTTTGACGGATTCCGCGTCCTTTTGTTCCAGCAGCAGAGTGGATTGAAACAGGCGACAGGGGATGAATCAGCCCTAAAACTAGATACCTCGTTCTTTTTCGGTTTTGTTAAAGCTGTTTTCCTCGGAGATATCTTGAATGCCATTGGTTATCGGATCCGTCCCTATGAAGTAGAAACAGGCGCCACCGATGCCGCTCTTGCCCGCTGCAAGCAGTATTTGTACGATGCTTTACATCATCGCAAGTGGCTCATTCCTGCGTTGTACAAATGCCGAAAGGAACTGGCTGCCATAAAAGTGGACCGGACACGAGTCAAGCCCAAAGTAAGTATCATCGGTGAGTTCTGGGCGATGACAACCGAGGGTGACGGCAACTATCAATTGCAGCGCTTTCTCGAGAGTGAGGGAGCTGAAGTGGAAGTACAATCGGTTACAGCGTGGATTCTCTATCTGATTTGGGAAGGTCGCTACGATACTTTGAAGAGGATGAAGCTGCGTGGAGAGGATTCCGGTCGTTACGGGTTACAAGGAAAAAAACCTGTTTTTCGTTTGTGGATGTTTGGCTTAGCAGATCGAGCGATCCGTTCATTGTTCCAAACCTATGCGAAGACAATTGGTCTTTATGATTATCATCTACCCGATATGGATGAACTCTCCGAGGTATCGCACAAACACTACAACAACCATCTGCGTGGTGGAGAAGGTCATATGGAAGTAGGGAAACTTATCTTGAATGTGGTCAAACGGAAAGTCAACATGACTCTCTCTGTCAAACCATTCGGCTGTATGCCGTCTTCTGGTGTCTCTGATGGCGTTCAAACATTGATCACTGAGAAATACCCCGATGCTATCTTCCTCCCGATTGAAACAACTGGAGATGGAGCGATCAACGTTTACAGTCGCATACAAATGATGTTGTTTAAAGCAAAACAGGCTGCGCAAAAGGAATTTGACGAAGCTGTTGCAAGAAAAGCATTTACGGCTGAGCAGCTACGTAGCTTATCAAACTGCTCGAAATTTACTCATCCGTTTCGAACAACCCGTCATTTCGTTGCTTGTAGAGCGGCGAATCTGGTATATGACACAAGAATACGTGAAATGACCCCTTTTCAATAAAGGGGCTTTATAATATGACTATATGGATAAAATAATAATTACCAGTAAAGAGTAATAATGCAAACTGTACAAAAAGGGTGGGTCGAATGCTGAGCAAAATTACATTGTGGACGGTATTGATCGCTCCATGGTTTACATTATTTTTATTGAAAAGGGTAGATATTAAACGATTTATGCCTGCGGCTATTTTGGCTTCTTTTCTAATGGTCCTTTATAACCTGGTTGCTTACAATCTAAATCATTGGATAATTAAAGTATCCATTTTACCTTGGTTGAAACCTGCTTTTGGTTCAGGTGTACTAGGTGGTTTTTTAATTGTAACGATATGGATTTTTTATTTTACATATGGACGATTTTGGTTTTATTTGCTGACTAATATCGTATTGGACTTTATGTTCGCAGTTTATCCTATTCATTATTTATTTCAGGAAAAATTGGGGATTTATCAATTGGTTACCATTACTCCGTGGGGTCGTTTCGGTATTTTCGTCACAATATCCATTGTTATTTATGTCTATCAATCATGGCTAGAGGAAGTTTTCAAGCCGGAATTAAAACGAACAAGAAATTGATACCCTGTAAAGCAGTAAAAACTGTTGAGAAAATTTCCTCAACAGTTTTTTACTTTCTCAACAATTCCTTTACCTTTGGTTCAAGCAAAGGAAATCTACCTCTCTTTTTGTTTTGCAGCAATAAATTGATATAGCTCATCTCTGCTTTTCGGTGCGGCTGTTCCAGAATCAACGAGATGTTTACCCAACAGAAACTGAAAGGTTTCGAGTATCCACGGTTTTTCCAGATGAGCCTTATGTAGCCAATCCTCTTGTTCAAACACCTGCGCAGGCTCACCCTGACCCAAAATTTCACCATCGTGCATGACAATGATCTCATCGGCCCACTGATAGGCAAGATTGACGTCATGGGTTGACAGGATAATGGTCTTGTTTTGTTGGTGGATATGATCGAGCACTTGCATGATCTGCCTTGAAAAATAGGAATCCAGCCCAGCAGTCGGCTCATCGAGAATGATGACTTCCGGTTCCATCGCAAGGACTCCTGCAATCGCTACACGCTTTTTTTGACCGATGCTTAAAAAATGAGTGGGTTTATCTTTTAAAGGCGTTGTTTCTGTCAGTTCCATTGCCCATTCGACTTTTCGCAGAACGTCTTCCCTGGATAGCCCTAAGTTTTGCGGGCCAAAGGAAATGTCCTCCAGCACACTGGCTGAAAACAACTGGGCATCCGGGTCCTGAAAAACAATGCCTACCTGTTTGCGCAACGAGCGAAGCGAATCCCGGCTATACGTAATGTCTTTTCCCAGAAAACGGATCGTTCCGCTTGTTGGTCGGAGGATGCCATTCAAGTGCAAAAACAGCGTCGATTTGCCTGCGCCATTGTTGCCCAAGAGTGCGATTTTTTTCCCTTGCTGGATGCTAAGTGTAATGTTTTTCAGAGCCAATGTGTTATCGATATAAGTATGGGTTATTTGCTCGATGTCAAAAAGAAGCGGCTTCAT
The DNA here is from genome assembly GCF_049846925.1 of Brevibacillus nigriterrae. Classification (NCBI taxonomy): domain Bacteria; kingdom Bacillati; phylum Bacillota; class Bacilli; order Caryophanales; family Paenibacillaceae; genus Brevibacillus; species Brevibacillus nigriterrae. Next base: position 114,293 of record NZ_JBNCMT010000012.1, on the reverse strand, counting down.
TTTTTCAATATCCTCCAAATTGCCAATATACCGTAAGCATGGCAGTGAATATCCCTGCGATTAAAAACCAGTTCAAAAAAGAGACAGGATACGTTTGTTCTACCAGTACAATATCATTCTCGTAGCAGCGGGAGTCCATCGCAATGGATAGCTGACTGGATCGATGGAATGATTTCAAAAACAAGGTGGCGACAAGCTGACCAAGTGACTTGAGGCTTTGTCGAATGGTGATGTAACCCAAGCGGGACGTCTGTGCCTGATGGATCATGGCTGCTGTCTCCAGGAAAACAAAGATAAAGCGATAGGTTAATGCGATCAGGTCAAGCAGCAGGGGGGGCAGTCTCAGTTTGCGCAGAAGCCCCAGCATGACGGTAATCGGTGTGGTCAGGATGAGAAAGTACAGACAACTGATACCCCCCAGTACACGAAAGATTAGGTTCACAACCTGCTCCATACTCGACTTGCTAATAAAAATCTGCCAATTCCACACATGCACATTCCAAATCGGGTGAACGATCGCTGCCTGTCCATCGGTGACTGAAAAAAGCAGGGTAATCACACCTGAAAGCAAGAAAAATACAGGTGCCAACAGAAGTTTTCCATAATAGGAAGAGGGAATACGTGCTGCCCAGACAACAAAAGTACTCATTACAAGAAACGTGATGAGTGAAACCAAGGGGTCCTTCGCAATCAGTGAAAAGAGAAGCAGACCAAGCGAAAGGGTCGCCTTTTCGACTGGGTGAACATGTCGTAACCGATTGAAATAAGCATACTTATCAATCAGCAGCATGATACACCTTTTCTTCCTGCTGCTCGTCTCGCTTGCTCTTTCCCCTCATGAAACCGATATAATAACCAATGAAACCTGCCCCAATCGCTGCCTGCAGAGCAAAAAGTAAGCTCTCAATTTCGGCACTAGGAGGTTCCCAAACGCTGGTAAACCAAGGCTCATAGTCAGGAGAGATTTCCTGGATGGCAGCTTCGGCCTGACCATCGGCTCCGCTAAACTCTGCCCCTTGCTGGATAAAAAGCGGAACGACGGCGAGGAAAACCACTACAAGCAGTAGCAACGTGTTCTTTTTCATGTTAGCGTGCCTCCTTGGTCAAGATTTGCAGCATCTTTAATTCTCTGAAATTATATTTGGTCAGGATGTTCATCACGATGACGGTCAATAGTCCTTCACTAATCGCCAACGGAATTTGGGTCAGAGCAAAAATACCTGAAAACTTGGCAAAGGAAGCGAATACGCCACCGACCTCAGAAGGAAAGGACAACGCAAGCTGGATCGATGTCATGAGATAGGTACCGAGATCCCCTAACGTAGCTGCCAAAAATACAGCCACGGAAAATGATAAACCCGCCTTTGTAGAAGCTTTATAGACAAAATAGGCAAGGAAGGGACCGACGACCGCCATGGAAAAGGCATTGGCACCTAACGTCGTTAAACCACCATGAGCTAACAGTAACGATTGAAACAGGAGAACGATAAATCCGACGACGCTCATTGCTGTCGGGCCAAACAAAACGGTGCCAAGCCCAACTCCGGTAGGATGCGAGCAACTGCCGGTCACAGAAGGAATCTTTAAGGCGGATAATACAAAGGCAAATGCACCGGATAGGCCCAGCATCATTTTGATTTCAGGATGTTGCTTTACTTTCTTCTGAATGGAGTACAGGCCCACGAGTAAAAAAGGAATGGTCACAGCCCACCAGAATAATGACCATCGGACGGGCAGGAAACCTTCCATGATGTGCATTGCGTATGCTTGCTCTGGAATACATAGGAACATAAACAAGAAAAAGACGCTCATTTTCAACTGTTTCATCAGTATCACTCCCACTTTACTAAATGTACGACTAACAAAAATAAAAAAGCACTTCTTTCCATTTGGAAAAGAAGTGCGTTACTACGACATGATATATCGCTTGATGGTTTCGGGGCTTGCCCTGTTATTCATTCTCGCCATCATCGTAAACACCTCCCTAACTCCCGTAGGTTTTGCAGTGTTTGTTCTCTATGGCAGGTCTCCTGACTTAGCTTCAACCATCTGTTTCGCCTTCCCAGTCTTGGAACCAGTGGCATTAGAAACAGATGTCAGCATCACAGTGGCGGGTCCGTGTCGGATTTGTACCGAACTTCCCTATTAAGCCGTTTGATCGAGATGTCAATCAAACAGCACCATAAAGCAACAATATTTGGTTGTTTTCATCAATTCTACTACATTGTTGGTAAAAATACTATCTCGAATACTTCTGCACCAGCGGCTTCGCCACTTTTTCAAGCAGAGATTTCAACAAGCGCCACGGGAGCTTTCGAACCCAGGGCAGATGATTGAGATAAACGGCATTATACTCAAAGCTCTCGAGTGCGCCCCGGGACTTTTTAAACTCGGCTGCGCCCGAGCTTGCATGCAAAAGATAGCCGTATTTCCTTGCATCGTACAGCAAAAGCAGGGAGATCATTCGATACAGCCCCCACTCTTTAGGGAGGCGTGTATCATAACCAAACAAAGGGGTAGTCATTACCCCGTCACGATGGAAATATCCGAGGATGGCATCTACATGGCCATCCTTTTTTAATAGCTTCATCTGGAGCAATCGCTCTTTGTGAGCCAGATGAAAGAATTCATCGGTAAACTGCGGGTTGTTGGGCGAGTACTTCTCCAGATACAACGCATTGTAATTATCGAGAATTCTTTGCATATCGTCTGCCAGAATTTCACCGTGTTCAACGACTTGGTAGGGGGTATGCGCCAGTATCTTTTCGTCTTTTCCCAAGTTGTAGCGTGCCCTTGAATTGATCCTTTGAGAAGTGTCCATTAGAAAGATTTGGCGACTTATCAGCATGTGAAAGCCCATCTGAGTGAGAGACTCAAACAGCGATTGATTCCGGTAGTCCTCGACAGAGCGAAAGATGATGGCATGGTCGGGGAACTTTTTTAAGAGAAACGCTTTGATTTGCGCCAGCTGCTCCCGCTTGATGTACGGGTAGAGATTTGTTGAGACCATCCAGTTGTTGACGATGACGACCTTGTTGATTGAAAGCAAGCGAAGCAACGAGCCAAAACCCGACAGAAAGCCGCCTAGTATTGATTCCAGCAGCGGATTTTTGATTAGATACAATTCCTCTTTGGTATAGGTAATGTACTGATCAAAAGGTGAAACGACATACGAGTTTCCATATTCAGCATCATTTACCGTGACTGGCAGAACCAACTCATCGACTGTTAGGATACCAACCCTAGTGTTTACATTGGCAATGTATTTCGCTGTTCCATTCTCGATGAACGGAGTCAGGAATTTTCGAGCGTACTGCTGGTTCTCGCTTTCTCCCCATTCGCACTCATGCAAATTCTTTTGATCATACCACCTGATCGTCATTGATTGGAAACCTTCTTTCCACCCGGCGTAGCTTTTTATCTGTTGGAACATGGTTATATGGATTGAAGCGAATGGTCGGGATTGCCGTTCCCAGTTCTGTGCACATAGATTCTATCGATGCTCTCACGAGGCTTTCCACCTGTTCTGGTGCATCCAGGTAGATCGTCATCTCCAGTGGGGAGTCCTGAACTACGATGTATTGTTCAAGCAATGAAGATGAGGCAATCACAGCTCTTCGGATAAAATCAGGGAAGACGGGGATGAGTCTCTCTCTCACCTTGCTGGAAGGCAAGTAAAACAGGTCATCACACCTGCCCTCAATGGCTTCTATCGCCGTAAAAAGGGAACCGCATGGACAAGCAGATTTCTTTTCAACCAGAATGTCGTTCAACCGATAACGGATGATCGGTTGGGCTTTGCGAGAAAAATCGGTAATAATCGGTGAGAATCTGCTTTTGGATTCATCGAGATAGTCTTTTTGAATGACAACCAAATCTTCGTTTACATGCAGTGTTCCGTATGCACAGGTAGTAGCCAAAAAGCCTTCTGTACACTGATACACCTGATGGATGACCTGATTGAATGTTCTTCGGATGTGCGCTTCGTCAAGCGGATCCAGCACCTCTGCCACCGACAGGATTTTTTGCGGATGAAGCTTCAACTGTCCTCGTTCCTGTTTTGTTGCGATGTAGCGCAGCATGGAAGGTGGAGCGACGAGAATCGTCGGGTCAAAGTCTGCTAACTGCTTCATGTTTTCCGAGATGTCCTTTTGTAAGTCAAAGAAACAAAACTGAATCCTGCCTTTGCTAACCGTCGTATACAGATTGCTGTTTGCCCGAAGAAAGAAGGCAACCTTGTGATGCTCAAACAAGGAGCCTGGCATGACTTTCCCCAGAATATATCCCGCCCAGGAAGCCGTTTCTTCGTCTGTTACGAGAAACAGCCCCCGATTGCCTGACGTGCCGGAGGACAGCCCAATCGTGGCTCCGTTTACTTTTGGATCAAAATTTCTTGACCGTTCTGCTTCCAAGGCAATGGCAAAAGCCTCTTCTTTATGTATCCCAAGTGTATTGAGGTCATCGAAGTTGCTCATCATCTCCTGTTTTTGAATGATCGGGAAGCGACTCCACTCATCAAACGGCAGACCCGTATAGAGCGAGCGATAGTACCAGGACTTCGGCAAGATGATCTGCAAGTGTTTCACTATCATCTCGTGCTGCCAACGCTCCAGCTCTTCACGTGAGTTGAATTTCTTTGGATGTCGAGCACGCCATAGACAATAGAGGAAGAGAAATGCTCGTTTTAACATGGGTCTCACACCTGTTCTTCAGAAAATAGCTCGTCGCAATGGGTGGGGATGATCTTAAGCTCAGGACGATTGGTATGCAACTGGTGAATTCGATAGACATTCTCTTTAAACTCTTTGGAGTCATCCATGATGAGGGAAGCGACGGCTGCCGGGAAGCGAAGCGATCGATACGTTTCACTAAGCCAACAGGCATCGGCGATGAGAAAGTAACGCCCCTGTTCCTTTGTCTCAAACGTAATGCCGAATTGCCCCTTGGCATGGCCTGACAGCTCGATTCCTACGATTTTACCGTCTCCAAACAAATCGTAACCTGTTTCAAAAGAACCATCGCCAAACGGATTTTTCACTTTTGGTTGATCCTCCAGATAGCGAAGCCGTTGTGCAAAGTCGGTGGGCAGCAGGTTGGGGATGAAGGCCTTGCGAACAGCCGAAAATCCTGTCCGATCTTTCACATCATCGTATGTCTTTTTCATCGTAATGAATGTAGCCTTCGGAAAATCTCTGGTCCCGGCAATGTGATCGGCATGCAGATGAGACAAAATAACGTAGGAAATATCGTTTGCGGCGATTCCAAGCTTCTCTAGCTGACGGACAATTGATTCCTCTTCCCGAAAATAGACGGGGGTGACCCTCCCGTAAACGGAATAGGGAAAATGCTTCACTTCCTCGTAAAATCTTGAAGAATAGCCTGTGTCAAACAGGATGTAACCGAACTCGGGGTGCTTCAATATTGCAACCAGCGCAGGGAAACGGCGGCTTTTGAAAGAACCGCCTGCAATAGCGACGAATTCCGGATGTGTACAATAACCTGCCTGAAAAAACAGTACTTCTTCGATCATCGATATTGACCTTCTTTCTGCCACCACTCGACGAAAATATCGAGTCCTTGCTCAATGCTCACTTTGGGACTGTAGCCCAAATCCTGTCGTGCTGCTGTTATATCAAGCGTCTGACTTTTGGATAAAACACCTACTGTATAGCGGGTGAACAGCGGTTCCTTGTCGCCCTGAAAGGTATGAGCAAACCATTCCATACTGTGTGCGATTCTCGCTAAGAGCCAATAAGGAATGTTGATAGCGTTCATGGGCATGTTCATTTTCAGAAATACTTTCGCAAGCAGTTCCTTCATCTGCATCGGCTCGCCATTGGTTATATTGTACTTTCGCCCCGCATAAACAGAGGGAGCCTCCATGGCAAGAAGCAGTGAATCTACTACATTTTCGATATAAGTGACATCAATGATGTTCGTTCCGCCGTTGACGAAAGGAATCTTCCCTTTTTCGTTGGCACGGATCAGTCGGGGGAGAATCGAGGTATCCTCTACACCGAAAAGTCCTCTCGGCCGAATCGTGATTGCATTCAGTCCATTTTTCGCAACCGCATCATCTACAACCAGCTCTGCCTCGTATTTTGTACGGGCGTAATGATTGGCGAACGTGCATGGGAGTGAATCAGATTCTTTGACCAGAAATCGATCAGTAAAGTCAAAATAGATGCTTGGTGTACTGACATGTACCAGGCGTTTGACATCGTGAGTCAAGCAGCCCGAAATAATATTCTGCGTTCCCAGTACATTTGCCCGGTGAAAATCATCAGGGTGACCCCACGGGGATGACAAGGCTCCACAGTGAATCACATAATCGCTTCCGTAACATGCGGACAAGACACTGTCGCTGTCTTCCAACTGGCCTTTTACAAACCGGATTCCTCGATTGTGCAGAACTTGTCCAATGACTTCATTACGGCCAAAGACAGTCACATCCATGCCATTTTCCAACAGGCGAAGAGCCAGCGCCTTACCCAAAAATCCGGTTCCCCCGGTAATCATGACCTTACTCACTGTCTTCACCACCATTCCACTCAATATCCCACGTCGACGCTTCCAAGGGGGAGATGTTCTGTTTTTTTGCCAGCATGATCATTTTCCAATAGGAGATAAATTGATAGGCAAACGGAGCGAAATCGTCGTTTTGCCAAATCACATCGCTCGATTGGCGAAAGGTAGAGAACCAACTTGTAAACTCAGACAAGGAACGTACGGCTGGCAAACCATACAACAGCATGGCTAATCCAAGCATGCGCTGGTTCACGCCTGCAGGCTCCAGACAAATGTCCGGTTGACCACCTGCAAAAGCTCTGCTGATCGGTTCATTCAAAAACAAATGAAGTCCGCTAGTCGCTCGTGGATTGCATTCAATGGGAATCAGCCCGTTAGCAGTCTTGATGAAGTCAAAGGAAATCATCCCGGTAAAATCGAGGGAAGCAACAATTTCTTCGACGATTCGTTTTGCGTCCGGCTCCTGCACGTTCTGAAAGGCAATGGTTGCTCCTTTACCAGCAGTAAATTTCGTTGGGTAAGCGACATGGGCGCCGAGGCGTCCGTTTCTTGCAATGGAAAAGGTGCACAACTGTTGGCCCTCCAGGTACTCCTGCACTAGCCATGGATATTCTTCCGTTGGTTGTATTCCTGGTAACAAGTCATTTTTGGTTCCGATTTGCACATGAGAAGCGAAGCGGGAAAATACGGGTTTCGCCACAAAGCGAACGTCATCGCTAAACGAAGAAACGATATCGTTCCATTCTGCTGTTGAGGTTACTTTGACCGAGTGCGGATGCGGCAATTGAAGCTGGGACAATAGCTCCACAAATGCAGCCTTGTCATGGAGAACCCGTAATTTGCCGGGCTCATCAGCAAAAACAGTGGTATAGGGCGATAGCTTCTCTCTTCCTTTGGCAATGTAGAATACCTCTTCACAGGTAGGGAGTAACAGATCAATCTTTTCATCAATCACAATCCGGGTGAGATCCGCAATAAACTGGGAAAAAGCCTGCTTGGGCTGTGCAACCACATGCCATTTATCGATTTTCTTTGAAGACTTTGACAAAGCATAAGGAAAGCTCTCTGCCATCTGGACAGAGATGCCTTCCTTCTGGAATAGACGGGCCAGTTCCAGCGCAACAGGAGCCCTTCCCCCTGTAATCAGCACCCGTTTAATATTCAAAAACAAGCCCCCCTAAAGAAAGCCCGGCAGACGTTCCGATAAGCATGACTTTATCTCCCCGTTTGATCCGTCCACGCTCGATGGCTTCATGCAAAGCACAAGGGATGGAGGCGGCGATCATGTTGCCGTGGTCCTCTATAATGTCCATGAATTTTTCGGCAGGAATTCCTAACTTCTCCCTCATGATTCGCATGGCCATTCCGCTTGCCTGATGCGGGATGACAAAATCAATATCGCTCATTTGCAGGTTGCCTTCAGCAAGGAACCGTTCCATAAATCCTTCGATCAGACGGGAACTGAGCCGAAAAATGGCCCTGCCATCCATCTGAAAGACGAAGTTTCGCTTAGTGGACTCACTGTATGTCCGAGGGTGAATCTTTGTTCCGCCTGCAAGAATTTCCGATTGGTGGGCTCCTTTGGAGTAGGTTTCCATGCGGGAAGCAAGAATTTTGGAGCTGTCTTCCGATTTTTCTACGATGACAGCAACGGCTCCATCCCCGAACAATACGGAACTTTCAGGCTTTTCATAATCGAGCGCAATGGAGGCAATTTCCGATGCAACGAAAACAACCCGTTTGTACCGTCCAAAATGGATGGCGTAGGATAGGTGATCCAATCCGGTAACAAAACTCAGGCAAGTGGAATTGATATCAAAACAGGGGACACCCGACTCCAACTCGCCCAATTGTTCCTGAATCAGTGAAGCCGTAGAGGGGATAGCCTGTTCAATAGAACCACTTGTATAGATAAGCGCATCTATGTCACGAAAGGTGAGCCCGGCCTGGTCCAAAGCCCGCTTGACCGCAATGGCTCCCATAGAAGAATTGGTTTCATCAGTTACATACCGTCTGGAGACAATTCCTGACTTTTTATATGTCCAGCCTTCTTTTAACCCAAGCTCTCGATCGAGTTCATTTGAGAAGACGATTCGTTCTGGAAGATACTTACCGGTGGCTATAATCTTGCAATTTCTCATTTTTTCCATCTTCTTTCTCTTTTTAACAGTTTGGGGCCCCGCCCGGCGATGCACAGGACGTGCGAGTGTCGACGATGCAACACGGATGTTGTGATTAGTCGACCGCCAGCGATAGCTAATGTCAGGTGGGTATTTTAGCATTACTTCTAAATAATAATTACTTTTCTTGTCCATTATCAAGCCTGCCATATGTCATTGTTCCTACACATGAAAAATTAATTTCGTTAAAAATTGTTTAATTAAAGTCAAAAAAGGGAATTTTGTTACATGTCGAGGCAGAACTGTAACTATATTCAGACAAGAAAGGAACTGACTTATTATGTTATCGTTTCGAAATCTTACTACTTTCATGAAAATTTTGGTATTGCTACTGATTGCTGTTATTTTTCTTGTTGGTGTTGGTATTACAGGTTATTACAATATGCAGAATATCAAAGTCAATTCTGACTCGATGTATGATAATAACTTGCTTCCCATCGACATGCTCAACAAGATGAGAATAAATAATCGTGCCATCGATTCGTTTACTCTTGAATTGATGATTAACGTCGACCAAAGCAAAAATCAGGAATTGAAGAAGGCTATTGAAGAGCGGGTTCATGAAAATATTGATTTAATGAATCAATATGAGAAATCAGAACTGGAATTCAAGGAAAAGGCAATCGTTGATCAATACAAAATGATGATGCCCCGATTTAACGGAGCTCGTGATAAAGCCATAAAATTGGCGATGGAAAATCATAACAATGACGCCTACCAGATTTACACGTCAGAGGTAGCGCCTGTTCGTGAACAATTAAACAAACTGCTAAGTGATTTAGCTCAGTTGAATATCGAGGGTGCACAGTCGCTAAATACAAGTAATGACGAAACATATCGTTTCTCCACAAATTTGATTTTGGCAGCTACTATTTTAGCTGTTATCCTTTGCCTCAGCATCGGTCTTGTGATCACCCGTCAGATTACAACTCCGGTCAGGATGCTGCAAGAATTGATGAGAAAAGCAAGCCAAGGCGATTTATCTGTTGAGGGAACGTATCGATCAAAAGATGAAATCGGCCAATTAACCAATGACTTTAACGAGATGATTTCAGGCATCCGACTAATTATTCAAAGTGTCAGTTCCAATGCGGTCAATTTGGCGGCAAGCTCTGAGCAGTTATCGGCAAGCGCTGAACAAACGACACAAGCAACAAACCAGATTGCTCATTCGATTCAAGAAGTGGCCACAGGAGCCCAAACACAGTTGCATAAATCAGAAGAAAGTGCAAGAGCAATGGAAGAAATGGCAAGTGGAATTCAACGGATTGCCGAGTCGTCTTCGAGCGTTGCCGAATCTTCTCTGGAAGCTTCCAAAACTGCTGAAGACGGGAATGTAGTTATTTCCAAAGTAGTCACTCAGATGAATGAGATCCAAGCATCTGTTCAAGACTCAGCGCAGGTTGTTGAACAATTGAATGAACGCTCCAAACAAATCGGGCAATTTGTTGAAGTGATTACAGCGATTGCTGGGCAAACCAATTTGTTAGCTTTGAATGCTGCCATTGAAGCAGCACGTGCAGGTGAACATGGGCGAGGGTTCTCCATTGTTGCTGATGAAGTGAGAAAACTGGCAGAGCAAAGCAAAAACTCTGCTGATCATATTTCGAAGTTGATTGGCGAAATTCAATCCGATACCAATCAAGCCATCATTTCTATGGATAAAGGGAATAAAGACGTCGAAGCAGGCATAGTTATCGTAAATCAGGCAGGTGAAGCATTTCAAAAAATTCTGCGCAGTGTGCAGCTCGTGGCCGAGCAAATTCAAGAGGTGTCAGCAAGTGCAGAAGAAATGTCTGCCACCACCGAAGAAGTGGCAGCATCTGTTGAGGAAATGGAGCAGGTGGCAAAAGAGGCATCAAGCAGTTCCCAAATGGTCGTTGCTGCTTCTCAGGAACAACTGGCATCAGTTGAAGAAATATCAAGCTCTTCTCAATCACTTGCCCAAATGGCTCAAGACCTGCAAGCACTAACGAGCAAATTTAAACTGTAGTCCTTGCTTAATCCCTGTCAATTCCTGTTTTGTTGGGAAAAATAGCCAAAATTTCCTATTTCATTCTAAATGTTATGACTCTAATATTAGAAATAGATTTTACATTTATTGGAGGTAACAAACATGAATAGCTATTTTTCTAAAGGATGTAAGCTGTTATCCAGTGCAGCATTGATCGCAACATTGGCCATCCCGGGACTTGCAAGCGCAGCCGGAGAGAGACAAGTGCTGGAGGCTTCAAACAATAACAAGATTCTGCTGGAGTCAGAAGGGGAATTCAATGCCCTGCAAATCAACAACCGTGTTTTCGTCTTCCAAAATGAGAATCCTCTCTTCCAAACAAAAGGAGAAGGACAATTGGGGCCGCTTAGCGACCTGTTCGTACTGAAATTACATACTCCTGATGGCAACGAAATGGCAATCCCACTGATCGCCGTGAAAAAGTCCAAAAGCGAGTACATTGTGTTCAGCGACTTGTGGCCGAAGTTTGACGATCCCGATAACAGTCAGGCAGACAACACGATTGATGCATACGATGCAGGACGGATTTATCCCGTAGCCAAAAAGAAAATCGTCAGCAAAACAAAACATCATTATGCAGACCAGATTGGAAAAGAAGTAGTAGTCTCTACTGCAAATGACTATGATGATCTAAGCAAGGGGTACCATGAGTCCATTCGTGTCGAGGGAAAATTAAGAGGACTCGTTTTGTATGATTGCTGTCCATATGTAGTTGTTGAGCAGGACGGCAAATTAAACATATTCCATGCGGGTGCTAATGGTGCCGAGCAAATTGGAAGTGTCGATCTTAACTAGGAAATGATCAGAAGAACCCTCTCTCAGATTTATTGGGAGAGGGTTTTACTATCTATGGAATTGTAGATTTTTGTTGAAACAGGGAGTATAATTATGTGCATTATGTAAAATAGTGTAAAAATAAATAATAATCGAAATAGGGCAGGGGGCAGATTATGCACGAAAACAGGCTGATTCATGAAAATGAAAAAACGTATTTTACAATTGCCGTTATTGTTAGCGTCATCATTTATCTTTCCTTGATAATCTCTCTTGTAGGAATTTTTTATATTATCATCGGCGTCTTGATTACGTTTTTTTTACATGGTTTGATGATCGGCAGTATCCGCAGCAATGGTGTGAAGCTGACTGAAATGCAGTTCCCCATCATACATAAAAAAGTGGTAGACCTGTGTCGGCAACTCGATATTCGAGAGATTCCCGATGTATTCATCATCCAATCAAACGGGATTTTGAATGCATTCGCTACCCGATTTTTTGGACGTAACTTTGTCGTACTCTATTCTGATATTGTTGAGTTGATCGAGGCAGAAGGGGAAGAAGAACTAACCTTTGTCATTGCCCATGAATTGGCGCATATCAAACGAAAACACGTTTCCAAGCAATTATTAATCCTGCCTGCTCTATGGGTGCCGTTTCTGGGGAATGCCTACTCACGAGCGTGCGAATATACATGTGACCGCATGGCTGCTGTCTACACCGGTAATCCAGAAGCTGCCATGAATGGCCTGAGTATCCTGGCAATCGGAAAAATTCTTTACAAACGAATGAATCGTGCTGACTATCTGATGCAAAGCAACAAGGAAAGAGGATTTTTTGTCTGGCTAAGCCATGTGATGTCCACTCATCCTCCGCTACCATTACGGATTATGGAGATTGAGAGGTTAAAAAAATTTCCTCAGTTTTTTGAAGTGCAGAATTAGCAGAAAGTTGAGACTGCGTATGGTCCGTCTTATCGAAGGCGCATCGTATGGCAGTCTTTTTTTGTTTTTTGGAGATAATTACCTCTACGTAAAAGAATGATTAAAGCCATTTGGTAAAAAAATAACGGTGAAATTTCCAAGTAAATCCTTTAAAGGAGAAGAGATGAATGATGAAACAGCTCTGGAAGATTACATTTTTGATCATGGCTGTTGCTTTGATTTTTTCACCCATACAGGTAGTTGCACAAGAAGGACAAACGGCTCAACAGCAATGCTTGAACCAATCGGCAGTACAACTAAAGGAAAATATGAGAAAACTGTGGACTGACCATGCGGTTTGGACAAGAAATTATATCGTCAGTGCAGTGGCAGGAATGAAAGATCAAAAACAGGTACTGGCAAGGCTGCTCCGAAATCAGCAGGAAATAGGGAATGCGATCAAGCCGTATTATGGGGATGCGGCTGGAAATCGGCTGGCTGAACTGTTAAAAGAACACATCTTGATCGCAGGTCAAATCGTGGATGCTGCCAAAAAGGGAGACCAGGCTCGCTTAAAAAAATCCAATACAGAGTGGTATCGAAACGCTGATGATATCACCGAATTTCTCAGCAGCGCCAACCCCAATTGGCCGAAACAAAAAATGAAAGAATTGTGGCATACGCATTTGCAACAGGTGGCAGATATTCTCACAGCAAGATTGAAAAAGGATTGGGACGGAGAAATTATCGCCTTTGATAAAGGACTGGACCATCTCTTTGTGTTGGCTGATACCCTTTCAGAAGGGATTATGAAGCAATTCCCGGATAAATTTTAATAGATTTCTGCTCAGACTCTCCGTGATCGAAGGTATTAAAGAAGAAAGGTCTGTTCCTACAGGGATATTACCCCAAGGAGCAGACCTGTTTTTTGGAGAAATTTTGTTCCAGATTTTCATTGCCTATTTTGTCAGAGTCTTTGCTTTATAGAAAGAGTACATTGCTGCTGCCATTCTGCCTTGTTTCGTAAAGAGATTGATTTTTGACTTGAGGCATTTCATAAATTTTTTATCACAACTGAGATTGAACTTGCCATATTTGTCGTAGCATTTATCGTGCTTCATACAGCATCTGTCGACCGAGTCAATCGGCTTCCCAGGGCCACTACAATTTAATCCGCACCATCTTCCGTACAGGCAAAAACCCTCTTCTGTTCTACGAGTTTGTACTGGCTTCTTTTTACGCACCTTCCATCACTCCAGTCTTTGTTATACAAAATATGACAAAGAAAGAGTTTGGAATAGACGTATTAATCCCAAATAAGCGGTCGCTCCAGACCAACCATTCTCATGTATTGAAGAAATTGACCAGTGTGTACAGAGTCATGATAGGCAATCCGCATCAACATATCACCCAAATATCGCTGATATCCAACATAGCTGCGGTCAATTAGCCTCGTAGATAACTCTTCTTCCGTTAAGGCTTCTACATAACTGATAAGATTTTGAAAGTAAGTCTCAGACATCGAAATTTCTTTATCAGCAGAGACAATCGGTTCATCCTGATAGGGTTGGGGTTCTTTTTTATCTATTGAACCATTATTTTGTACTATGATCAGGTAGTCATAAGAACCAGTCCAAACATGGCGAATCATTTCTCCAAAAGACATGGCATCTTTATCAGGTCTCCAAGGCAGCCATTCATCAGGCAAACTGCGCCATAGCTTGATAGAGCGTCTTCTCGTTTCAGTTAGGTTAAGTATGATAGCTTCACGTGCATTCATGATTTTCTGCCTCCAATTAATAGTGAAATGCCACAGTACTATTGTAATAAATTAACACTACGTCTATCATCGAAGTATGAATGCATATCCGAATATTTCTTATATTGCCTCGTTACTTGCTGATTCGACTCGTGCAGTAATTTTGGATGCTTTGATGGATGGTCGGGCTTTACCGGCAGGGGAGCTCGCCTATCTGGCAAGAGTAACTGCGCAAACTGCCAGCAGTCATCTTGCCAAGTTGGTAGAAGGAAACCTTCTGACTGTTGAACACCAAGGAAGGCATCGTTACTATCGCCTCGCTAATCCTCAAGTTGCCTATCTGCTTGAGACTATTAGCACCATCGCTCCACCAGTCCAGGTTCGATCCCTGAAGCAGTCCGATCAATTAAAACAGTTGAGATTTGCACGTACATGTTACGATCACCTGGCAGGTCAAGTAGGGGTATCGATTTCACAAGCGTTGCTTGAACGAGGATACCTGACAGAAAATGAGAAGGAGTATGAACTCACAGCAAGTGGTCATGATTGGCTTAAACACATGGGATTAAACGTAGAAGAACAACGAAAAAAACGACGTGCTTTCGCCAGAAAATGTCTCGATTGGAGTGAAAGACACCATCACATTTCGGGATCATTGGGGGTAAGTATCGCTTCTCGCTTTGTTGAGCTCGGATGGATAGCGAAACTTCCAGGCAGCAGAGCTGTTGTATTAACCGATCAAGGGAAGGAAGGACTACAAAGAGAATTGGGGATTCGTTTTTGGGTTGAGTAGTAGAGTTTAAGTAAAGGAGCAGCTTGAATGTCAACAAAAGATTATCTGGAGCCTACTGAAATACTCAAGGTAGCAATGGAAGGAGCACATGAGTGCATTGTTGTTACTGATGCCAAGGGCTATATCGTTCTGATGAATAAAGCATACCGCCAATTTATCGGAGTGGAGGATGTAGTTGGCAAACATGTAACAGATGTGATAGAGAACACCCGAATGCATCTCATCGCTGAGACGGGGAAACCAGAAATCGCAGATATTCAGAAGATTAACGGGCGGCAAATGATTGCCAATCGCGTGCCGATCTACAAAGACGACAAGATTGTAGCGGTACTGGGCACGGTTATCTTTCAAGATGTGAAGCATTTGCAGTCACTTGCCTCTTCGGTGGAACAACTCAAGCAGGAACTTGATTATTATAAAGGCGAACTCCGATCCAAATTCGGTGCAGTCTATCGGTTTGAGGAAATCGTTGGGACAAGCCCTGTGATTCAAAATATTATTCAAATGGCAAAACGGGTCGCGAAAAGCGATACGACCGTCTTGATTACGGGCGAAAGCGGAACGGGTAAAGAATTGTTTGCCCATGCGATTCATGCTGCAAGCTATCGGGCGATGGGGCCGTTTATCCGAATCAATTGTGCTGCGATTCCAGACACTTTGCTGGAGTCAGAACTGTTCGGTTATGATGAAGGTGCTTTCACCGGAGCGTCACGCAAAGGGAAAAAGGGAAGATTTGAACTGGCTCATCATGGCACGATTCTGCTCGATGAGATCGGGGATATGCCACTCTCCTTGCAAGCCAAACTGCTGCGGGTACTACAGGAAAAAGAGGTGGAAAGAGTAGGGGGTACACGTCCCATCGCTCTGGATGTCAGAGTAATCGCATCAACCAATCGCAATCTCAAGCAACAGGTGATCGAGGGGAAATTCCGTGAAGACCTTTACTATCGCCTTCATGTGGTGTCCATCCCAATCCCTCCTTTGCGAGATCGAATTGAGGATATCCCGTTACTTGCCAACAATCTTCTTAGTCAACTCGTAAGTTCTACCGGAATGGTCGTCGAGAACATTGAAGACGAAGCGTGGGATACTCTGTATTCCTATAATTGGCCAGGAAATATCCGTGAATTGCGTAATGTGCTTGAACGTGCATTGCATCTCATGGAGGATGGGACACTGCGCAAAGAACATCTGCTGCTTCCGGTCAATTCAAAAGAAAAGAAGCAGGAAATGTCAGCACCCCTGACTCTGAAAGAAAGTTTGGAAATAGCTGAAAAGGAAGCGATCCAAAGAGTGCTTTCTTCTGTAGACGGGAATCGGATAGAGGCAGCAAAAATCCTTGATATCAGTAAATCTGGATTATATGCGAAAATCGAAAAATATGGGCTATAGTCATAATTTGTCACTATTCGTCCAAATTATTGGAACTATTCCAAAATTTTGGACGATGACGATTTTGCCCAATTTAACAGAAATAAGACCCGTCTGACAGAGGATTGTTGCTAAAGTCGGAGGGGTTTTCTCTTTGGAACAAGCAGGATCATTCCAGAATTTTGGAATTGGTAAGAGAGAATGTTATTGAAATGTCGATAAAATGCCATTGATTTAGCTTGGCATGAATTGTGCAATAATTCAGGATACATCGATGCAATGATATTTGTACATTTATCAAACAACACATCAAAGGGGAGGAATAAGTAGTGTTCATCGAAATTTTTGCAATTTTACTTTCGCTTGGCTTATTGATGTACTTCGCCTATCGTGGTTTCCCGGTTATTGTGTTCGCCCCGATTTTTACCTTGCTCGCTGTTGTTTTGTCTGGCCTTGCACTATTACCTAGCTATACAGAAGTTTTTATGGTTAACGCAGCTAACTATGTGAAGTCATTTTTCCCAATCTTCTTGCTTGGCGCAGTATTCGGAAAAGTAATGGAAATGAGCGGCGCTGCTGCATCTATTGCTCGCTCCATTGTAAAAGCACTCGGTTCCAAACGAGCCATCCTTGCTGTAGTGCTTGCCTGTGCCACCCTTACCTATGGTGGAGTTTCCCTTTTCGTAGTAGCTTTTGCCGTTTATCCGTTCGCAGCAGCGATTTTTCGAGAAGCCAATATTCCGAAGCGACTCATTCCAGGAACGATTGCTCTCGGTGCGTTTACCTTTACGATGGATGCTTTGCCTGGTACACCTCAGATTCAAAATATTATCCCGACAAATTACTTCGGCACAGATGCTTATGCTGCTCCTGTAGTTGGGATTTTGGGCGCATTAATGGTATTTCTCGGTGGTATGTACTGGCTCGAAACCCGCAGAAAACAAGCTTTGGCGAATGGTGAAGGATACGGAGAAGGTCACACCAATGAACCTGAGGTGAACCAAGAAGAGAAGTATCCGAATATTTGGTTGTCACTTCTGCCGCTCGTACTTGTGCTCGTCTTCAATTATTTGTTTAGCAGAGGCGCCTTGACTGTAGCTGCTTGGTACGATGCTGAAATGCTCAAAACCACTTTTAATATCGCAAATGTGAAAACGGTTACATCGTCATGGTCCCTGATCATCGCTTTAACCATTGGTATTTTGGCAGCGACACTGATTAACTTTAACGGTGTCAAATCAAAGCTTGCCGCAGGTTTGACGGCTGCTTCCGCAGGTGCATTGCTAGCTATTTTCAACACAGCTTCAGAAGTAGGCTTCGGTAATGTGGTGAAAACACTTCCGGGTTTTAAAGCAGTACAAGAGTGGATTGTAGGATCTAGCAGTCATCCACTGGTTTCGGAAGCTGTTGCTGTTAACGTGCTGGCTGGTATTACAGGCTCGGCGTCTGGTGGTATGTCAATTGCGCTCGAAGTCATGGGCAAGCAGTATATGGAAATGGCAAATGCAGCAGGTATCAGTCCGGAGCTTCTTCACCGCATCGCTTCAATGGCGTCTGGTGGTATGGATACGCTTCCACACAATGGAGCCGTTATTACTTTGTTAGCTATCACCGGTCTGACGCACCGTCAATCATATAAAGACATTTTTGCCATCACGGTGATCAAAACGCTTGCTGTATTTATTCTCGCATTTGGTGCATCGCTGCTTGTATAGAGCAAGATGGAAGTTTTGGGAGAGGAGTGGACATTTTGAAGAAACTGTTAGAAGAGAGAGTTGCCTTGATCACTGGCTCTGCAAGTGGAATTGGTTTTGAAATGGCACGAGCCTTTGCGACAGAGGGGGCGAAGGTAGTCATCGCTGACCTGCATGAAGCAGGCGCAATAGAAGCAGCCAACACCTTGCAAAAAGATGGTTTCGAAGCTATTGGGGTCAAGTGTGATGTTACAAACGAGGAGGAATTTCGTAACAGTCTCGATCGAGCTGTTCATACATACGGAAGGCTGGATATTCTGGTGAACAATGCAGGATTGCAGTATGTGTCACCAATTGATGAATTCCCTACCGACAAGTTTGAACTGCTGCTGAAAGTCATGTTGACTGCTCCGTTCGTGGGGATCAAGCACGCCTTTCACATTATGAAAAAACAACAGTACGGACGAATTATCAATGTGTCTTCGATCAATGGTCTTGTCGGTTTCGCAGGAAAAGCAGCCTATAACAGCGCCAAGCATGGGGTCATTGGGTTGACGAAGGTTGCGGCACTAGAGGGAGCACCATTTGGAATTACCGTAAATGCCTTGTGTCCGGGTTACGTGGATACCCCACTGGTCAGAAACCAGTTGAATGATTTGGCAAAGACAAGAAATGTTCCTCTGGAAAATGTACTGGAAGAGATTATTTATCCTCTTGTTCCACAGAAGAGATTGCTTTCGGTTGAAGAGATTTCAGACTATGCAATTCTGTTAGCAAGCGACAAGCTTAAAGGCGTAACCGGCACATCAGCCGTGATCGATGGAGGTTATACAGCCCAGTAAGTACACGAAAAAGGAGAGAACTCACTATGAGAAAAGGAAAAGTGCTGTCATCCGCACTGGATGCGATTCAAAACATTCAAGATGGTGCGACGATTGCCGTGGGCGGTTTTGGGCTTTGCGGGATTCCTGAGAATCTGATTCTTGCCCTGTGTGAGAAAGGCGTGAAAAACCTGACCGTTGTCAGCAATAACTGCGGGGTTGACGATTGGGGACTTGGTTTATTACTTGCCAATAAGCAAATCAAGAAAATGGTTGCCTCTTATGTGGGGGAGAACAAGCTTTTCGAACAGCAATTTTTAAGCGGTGAGTTGGAAGTAGAACTTGTTCCTCAAGGCACATTGGCGGAAAGGCTGCGTGCGGGTGGAGCGGGGATCCCTGCATTCTACACGGCAAGCGGAGTCGGTACACCGATTGCGGAAGGCAAAGTACATCAGGAATTCGAAGGGCGTACTTACATCATGGAAAGAGGGATCGTGGCTGACTTTGCATTGGTCAAAGCGTGGAAAGCAGACCCGCTTGGAAACCTGATCTATCATAAAACAGCGAGAAACTTTAACCCCGTGGTTGCGACAGCAGGCAAAATCACAATCGCAGAAGTAGAAGAACTGGTCGGTGTAGGAGAATTGGACCCAGATCAGATTCATACGCCAAGTGTTTACATTCAGGGCGTACTTCACGGAGACGCATACCAGAAACGGATCGAACGGCTTACTTTGGCGAAAGCATAAAGGGAGGGTGAACAGGATGTCAGATACAAGAACCAAAATCATCGCAAGAGCAGTGAAAGAAATTCAGGACGGGATGAACGTGAATCTGGGGATTGGGATGCCTACCTTGGTAGCCAACATGATTCCGCAAGAATTCAGCGTTTTGCTCCAATCAGAAAACGGATTGCTTGGCATCGGGCCCTATCCTTTCGAGAATGAAGCCGATCCTGATTTAATCAACGCAGGCAAAGAAACTATAACCGCCGTACCGGGAGCAGCTTTTTTTGACAGTGCCGAATCGTTTGCCATGATCCGTGGCGGACATATTGATCTGGCGATTCTCGGAGGGATGGAAGTTTCAGAGACAGGAGATCTCGCCAACTGGATGATCCCAGGCAAGATGATCAAGGGAATGGGCGGAGCGATGGATCTTGTCCATGGTGCCAAACGTGTCGTAGTTGTCATGGAGCATGCTAACAAGCACGGAGAATCAAAGGTAAAAAAAGTGTGCTCGTTGCCTTTGACAGGGCAAAAAGTTGTCAATTGTCTCATTACAGAGCTCGCTGTCTTTGAGTTCACCACAGACGGAATGGTTCTGGTTGAACTCCAGGAGGGTGTAACGCTAGAAGAGGTGCAGGCAAAGACAGAGGCGACTTTTGTGGTGAGTGAAAATCTCTTGAACAAGAGTAAGTAGGAAATAGGAATAGTCTAAAAAACAAATGAATCCAAAACCAGTGAAGAAGTCTAGTAGCTGGTTTTTTTCTTTTAAAACGGACAGCCCAAACGGACAAATGTTTAGGCATAAACCAATTGAGGAATACAGCCAAGATACAGCAAAGCCGCACTCCTTATGTAGAAGTGCGGTTGGAAGAAACAAGCCAGTTATATCGTTGTCATTTGGGTTATTTCAAATTGGAAACCAAGGCGTTCCGATTCGCTGCTTGAGGGGGTTGCTCCAGCCATCCGTGATCAATCATGATGTTAGCGCCATCCTCGACATAATTACCTACCTCTACAATGAATCGTGCGTATTTCTCCACCACATCGTGTCTAGGACTCATTGACATTGCATTTCCGTAGGCTCTTATTCTTACTGCATACATATCCAGCTTATGAAACAGCATCAATCGATCTGAAAAGGGCGCAGTTGTTGAGGTGGTTACCAGCGGATCAAATATAGGAGGTGAAGTTAGTCCTTCCTCCAGTAGCAGATTACTGAATATGTCGTAATGTTTTGTTGCAATTTCGATACCTCTTCGAAAAAAAGCCTTTGACTGGTTTAAATGTGCTACCTGACTAAAACCAATTAAGACCGCTTTACTAGTGGCATTATTATCGATGTTATCGTAAAGATGTGTAATCTCGAGTGCTTGCAGGGGCCTAATTTCACCCAAGAAGCCATTTAAATAGCTGTGTTTTTCAATAAAATCCACTTCAGTTGGATAGGGAATAAAGGCTGGCTTTGTTAATAGGCCCTTTTTAATTAATGTTTCATTGACCTGATTTACTAATTTAATTGTCAAATCAATGCTTTGCGTAAAAAAAGAACGAACATCGGGTCTACTTACCAAAGGAATAGCTATTCCGTAAATACTAATTCCTGCCTTGGCTAAGTACTTCAAGTAGTGAAGATAAAACTCGTCTTCAAATAATCGAGGAGCGCTTAGATTGACATCATCCATGGTAAATCCTTTGGGGATGGGGTAATTTTCCTTGTCAAAAATTTCCTTAACCGTAAGCGCAAAATGCTTTGACAAATGAAAAGCGTTATTCAGTACCACCTTAATTTCTTGGTCCTCTACGTTTTTAAGCATATAACCCAATACGCATAAAGACATCGTATTGCCAACAAAAGTAGCCCAAAGCTTTCCTTGTTCAGCCGAAGTTAATTTATCTTGAGTATCACTGGTCTCCACAAAAATCCCTCAGTTCACTGATTTTCCTATTATTATCACCAGTAGGTAGTGGAAGTATGTTTTCTGTTTAAGATGCAAACACCAAAGTAATGACATAGAAAAACTGCATCTCCAGTTGTTAGGTTTGTACTAACCATTGAGGTGCAGTTTAATCAGTTATTTTCTGCGAACACTTAGCAAGATTCTTGACATGGTGACCTCCATTTGATCACAAATTTTGGTAGAATCCGTTGCTATGATTGTAGTCGATAATCAATCACTGGAAAAGCGGGTTCCCTCGTCGGTTATAAATGTATTCATTGATCTTTTGTCCTCCGCCGAAATCGCCTTCGATAGCAAATACGCGATATCCTTGCTTTTCCACCAGATGCTTAAAAATATCTGATTTTAGCGTAGTAAATTGCTTGTTACCATGTGTCGCTTCTCCAAACCCGATGATGGTTTTTGAAGGAAGTTCCATTTTGGTAACAGGAACAAGGTTAGATTGTAATGACTGTAGTAACGTGGTGGTTGATTCAGTTTGAAAACCCGTCAATACACTCATCATGAGCAACAAAATTATTGCGATCAGAAGATTTTTTTTCATATCATTCTCTCTTTCTTGAGTTGATCATTGTTGTGGTTTTTATTACCATTTAAGCAATTATACTCGTTCTTGATGTCGATTAACATTGTATGCAAAAAGCCAGTTGGTACACTTTCCTGATGTGTTCCAACCGGCTTTTGTTCATTTGGCGTTCTTTATTGGGGCATTATCAAAAAACTATTTCTTTGACCTCGTCACATACGTAAAGATGGGATCCCTTAGTTCGAAGTCATATGTTTCCCCGTTCACTATTCCTACGACCTTCTCACTATCATATAAATCGAGCAAGAATCCGGCCATTTGACTAGCTGTATGAAACTTAGGAACTGCACCAACATATTCGAAATTATCAATGTCAAGGGAACGCTTCGCAAATTCAGTCTCTGTTGCAGCCGGGGCCAAGACTTTTGCTTGCATTGCTGCACCTTTCTCACTCAATTCTTGTGCTAGACCTTCCGTAAAGGCACTTACATAGAACTTCGTTGCACAATAGGTCACGGCGTCAGCAACAATTCTGTATCCTCCGCCTGAAGAAATATTGATAATTTGCGTTCCTTTAATCTCTGCATAGTCACGTACATAAAGAGAAGATAGAATAGTTAATGCTTCAATATTCAAGTGAAGCATTGACTCAATTTTATTTAAGTTCTGTTCTCCAACAGAAGCAAAGTTTCCGAACCCAGCATTGTTGATCCAGGTCTCAATCTCATAATTCTGTAGACTATCGTAAAACTCATGAACATTTGAATTCACAGATAAGTCAACGGCCCGAATGACTACATCCAACTCTCCGTTAATGTCAGCCACTTTTGATTTTAACTTTTCCAATTCCTCCGTTCGACGAGCGGCTAGGATCAAGTTTTTTCCGCGAGCAGCAAATGCAAGTGCGGTTTCATATCCAATCCCTGAACTTGCTCCCGTAATTACCGTATATTTCATGTAGATCCCTCCTGAATTTATACAATAGCTTCAATTGAGAAGTTACGATGAGTTGATTATACTGGTTAGAGTAAACTCTAAGTCAAGGGTAAGATCAATGCGGAGGTTTCTTATGTATACCATTGGTGAAGTGGCACATTTATTAGGGATAAGCACACATACGTTACGTTATTATGAAAAGGAAAAAATTATTGTTCCTGATCGCGATGAAAACGGTGACAGGCGTTATAACGATTCACATATTAAATGGCTGCGATTTGTTATCAAGTTAAAAGAAACGCAAATGCCTATCTCAAAAATAAGCAAATACGCCTCACTGTTTTTGGAAGGAGATCATACTACCTCAGCTCGATTGAGTCTCTTAGAAGAACATAAACACTCTATTAAGGAACAAATAAGAACGTTAACTGATGTGGATGAAATGCTAGAGCGTAAAATCGTAGCTTACAAAGATTACATCTCGTCGGTTATAGGGTAAGTAATGGAGATCAGTTGAAAACAGTTGACATATAAACAAATTCGTTTATAGTAAGTAGTACACTAACTACTATCGGAGGCACCATGGACGAATATGTTAAGGAGCTTCAGAAACTGGGGTTTTCCCAGTATGAATGCAAAGCGTATATCGGTCTGTTGAAGAACTCTCCGATTACCGGCTATGAGATCAGCAAGCGGACGGGGGTTCCTCGTTCTATGATCTATGAAGTAATTGGCAAGCTGTTGGACAAGGGTGCTGTTTTCACGGTACCATCTGATCCGGTCAAATATGCACCACTTCCGGCAAAAGAGTTGATTGGGCGATTGCGTAAAGAATTTGAGCAATCCTTTGATTTTTTGGAAAACAGCCTCTCTTCACTCGAAACCGATCAGGAAGCGAACGTCATCTGGAGGATCAATGGTGACGATCATGTTATCGCCGAGATGAAGGACATGATCGATCAGGCCAAGGGTGAGCTGTGGATGTCTGTCTGGGAAGGTCAGGTCCCACTCATCAAAGATGCAGTCGATCAGAGGATGAAGGAAGGCGTTCATGCGTTTACGGTTCTGTTTGGAAATTCGGATGTCGAGCTGGGCTTGACCTACCATCACAATTACATGGCACTGAATATTGCCAATGATCGGATGGGTGGCCATTTGACACTGGTGGCTCGGGACGGGGAGGAAGTGTTAATTGCCAACTTCTCCGAAAGCAATGCAGCATGGGCAGTGAAAACAAAGGACCCGGCATTGGTGCTAGTCGCGACAGAATACATTCGACACGATATTATGTACGGAGCTTTAGCTAAGGAATTTGGTTCTGAGAAAGTAGATAGCATCTGGAGAAACAATATCGATTTGACCCATATCGTAACAGGAAAACGGTTCAAATAAGCTTTGAACCGTCCTTTTAGGGAGATTTTTTAGTAGTTAGTTTTATAACGTCTATTTTTATCTGGTAGAGAAAGGTGCCATACAATCATGAAAAATCAATCACATGGATTAGCTCGCAATTTACAATCACGCCACATTATGATGATCGCTCTGGGAGGATCAATCGGCGCAGGAATTTTTAAGGGAAGCAGTGACTCGATCAGTGTGGCAGGACCAGGGGTAGTAATCTCCTACCTGATCGGTGGCTTACTCCTTTTGGCTGTCATGCAAGGATTGGCAGAAATGGTGGTTCACAATCGTGGAGCAAGAACGCATCTCGATTTAATTGAAAAATCAGTGGGCAGATTTGCCGGCTATTCCGTTGGCTGGATGTCCTGGTTCATGTACGTCGTAGTAATGGCCGCAGAAATTGTAGCATCGGCTTTCTTCTTGCAATACTGGTTTACCGATACGCCGCTGTGGGTCTTGTCTTTGATTGTTTCGCTTGTGATTACTGCATTGAATTTGTTTAAAGTGAATGTTTTTGGTGAAGTGGAGTACGTTTTGACAGGGATTAAAGTTAGTGTGCTAGCTCTGTTTATTTTCCTTGGTGGATACCTGCTGTTTTTTGGGACGGAGAATTTTGCACCTGTTGGCTTTACGAATCTAACCGCACATGAGGGCTTTTTCCCGCTTGGATTATCCGGGATCGCTGCTTCAATGCTTGTCGTCATGTTTTCCTTCGGTGGTTCCGAGATGATCGGGATGACGCTTGCCGAGACAGAGCAACCGGAAAAGGTAATCCCTCGTGCCGCACGTGGCGTGATTTTGCGTATCCTGGTTTTTTATGCATTGCCGATCCTGATTATCGTGGGTCTCGTTCCCTGGAACCAGATTTCAGCCAGTGCCAGCCCGTTTATTACTGTCTTTGAATCCGTTGGAATTCCTTACGTTGCTGATTTCATGAACTTCGTCATGTTGATCGCCATGATCTCTGCTGCCAATTCCAATATGTATGCCTCTTCGCGAATGCTCTTTGCCAAAGCACAAGATGGACGAGCACCGAAGTTTTTGGCCGTGCTGTCGAAACAGAAAAGTCCCGTTCGAGCGATTCTCGTTTGTGTGCTGTTCCTGTACCTTGGTGTGCTGTTCGCCTTTTTTGCAGAAGAACAAACCTTTGGGTACTTGATGATCATTCCGGCGTACACGGTGATGTCGGTATGGATTATGCTGTTGGTTGCTCACCTGCGGAGTAGGAAAACAGAGAGCAGTCCACAAGGGTACCGTGCATTTGGTGCTCCCGTAACGACATGGATGGCACTTATCAGCTTGCTGATCATTTTTGTCGGTGTCGTAATCACCTCTCCTGTGATGGGAACGGTGTTTTATGCGATGGTATTGCTGGTGATCACGGGAAGCTATCTGCTGTATCGAAAAGAATCTGATAAAGGCACGCAAGGAAATCAACAGGTTGCCACGAATAATTAGGCTACAGCCTTCTTCCACTCGTTGGAAGAGGGCTTACCTTTTGAATTGTAAGGAAAAATTGTAAAAAATCATCGAAATATTCCAGAACCTAACTTTAGTTAGGTTTTTTTGTCGTTTCTTCTTGCTATCATCTTCAAAGATAGGAAAAGCATTTTGTTGGACAAGCCTGTCACCGGAAGAAATTTAAGTGAGGTGTTGATCTTGAGCTTCAAAAAAGCATGGAAAATAGTGTTTATGATGGCCATGTTTCTCTTTAGTGCCATTACATCTGAGTATGCTCATGCAGCGGGTACCATCTCGATAGGGTCATATATGCAGCTAGGCTCTTATAACGGAGAGCCCATTATCTGGAAGGTGATTCATACTGACTCCAATGGTTACTTGCTACTTTCCAATAAGATTCTTAGCATCAAGCCATTCGATGCCTATGGGGATGCGTCTGAGAATCGTGCGGACGAGGATGGGAACCGTTTGGTTTATGGAAGTAATTTTTGGAAAACGTCCAATTTGCGTGAATGGCTAAACTCGAGTGATAGCACAGTTGGTTTCACTCATCAGGTGCCAGATGATGCTCATGTAACTGATGGATTCAATAATTATGAGAGTGAGTCGGGATTTCTAGCTGATGGCAATTTTACAGCATTGGAACGCTCCGTCATCCAGCCAATTACACATAAAGTGATTCTGTCGATAACAGATGAAGCTGTCAAAAATGGCGGGACAGAGGCACATGCATCTGATCTTATCCTGTCTGTTGACGACATTAAGAATGCTGATACAGCTTATTACCAGGATGTCACTGATCTCGTGTTTGTACCTTCATTGAAGGAAATACAGCAGTATGTCTATGAGAGAGAGTGGAACCATCGAGCTTATCCAACCGCACAGGCCGTTTTGAAGTCAGAATACAGCTCATCAGATCTACAATCAGAAAAGACATGGGAATATTGGTTACGAGATTCAAATGCCGATACCGCAAATAAAGTTCGTAGCGTTTCTGGCGATGGAAACATCAGTTCAACGAATGCTGTCGCTAACACCATCGGGGTTCGTCCTGCTCTCTATTTAAAATCAGATGTTGATGTTGCTGGTTTTGGAGATATAGAGAAGCCATTCGTCCTGGATCAGGGTCCGAATCTCACGCTAGCCGATTCAAATGCCGATCATTACGCTTCGTATGTTTGGGGGCGTAGCTCCTTTTCTATTTCAGGAAAGGTGTGGGACATCAATGGTGATGACGTTACAGTCAGTGCAGCAATTGGAGGCATTACCAAATCAGTAACCGTAGCCTCTGCTCCCACCAGTGTTCCCACAGAAAATAACTTCACGCTGACGTGGAGCGCCGATGATGGAACAAACAGCTTGCCACCAGGAGAATATATCAATATTCCATTTCTCGCAAAGGATAGTCATGACGAGGTTGATTTTGCCTTGTACAGCGGCAAAATACTGGTCGAATTTACTCAACCAACCCAACCGACAATCCAATTCACCTCACCAGTTGGCTACACTTCTGGATATCCAACAAACCAGGATGTCACGTTTACAATAAACGGTGGAACGGACGCAGAATCTGGGGTATCACATTATGAATATCGTTTGAGTAATGATATGATCACGTGGGGAGCATGGACCAAGCTAACAGACCCCGTCACAATCACAGGTATGGGATTAACGTTTATTCAGGCAGTGACAGTTGACAAGGCTGGAAATCAATCAAATCTAGAAAATGGAAGTGTATTTAAAACCAATCCACCCGTTATCAAGTTCACCAGTCCTGCAACTCAAATCGTATCCAACAAAGAGGGAAACAAAACGTTCACCATCTCAGGGAAGGTTTGGGACATTGATAACGATTACGTCACGGTAAAAGGAAAGTTTGGGAGCGTAGGTAAATCGACAGGTATGATGCACGCCCCTACTGCTGAGCCAGAAACAGATAATTTCACATTTACATGGAACCTGGAAACGGACGCAATTCCTGATGGGGTATATGATGCAATCGATCTTGATGTAAATAATGGAAAGTCTAAAGAGCGGTACCCTGGAAAAATCATCATAGATACAACCGCACCATCATTGCCAGCCATTCAGTTTACTTCACCGATAGGCTATACATCGGGAACCGCAACAACACAGAACGTAACCTTCCAGATCAACAATGGAACGGATGCAACGTCAGGTGTGTTGAAATCTCAATACCGTACGAAGGAGAATTCAGGAGAGTGGGGAGCATGGACGGACTACGCTGCACCGATTACAATCACTGCCATAGGAACCACACAGATTGAAGCAAAAACATTTGACAATGTGGGGAATGAATCAGCACAAGCATCGGCGCAAGTGGTGAAAAAAAATCCGCCGCCGCCTACGAATCAAGATATTCCAGTAACGGGTGTGAGTGTGGATCAGGGTAACTTGAGTCTGAAGGTCGGTGATTCCAGTGTAGGTTTGACTGCTTTCATTACTCCAGCGAATGCAACCAATAAACAAGTGATCTGGAAGAGTAGCAATCCTGCGGTAGCCACGGTAGACCAGAGCGGATACGTGAAACCTGTAGCATCGGGAGAAGCTACGATCACAGTAACCACAGTTTCAGGAAACTTTATGGCTTCTTGCGTAGTAAAAGTGGCGGAAAAAGAGGCAAAGCTGACTGGCTTGAAAGTCACGGAACAACAGGTAAGACTAAAGCCAAATCGTATATGGAAATTCTCGGTATTTGCTGTCTATGAAGATGGCAAAGAAAAAGAGATCACCTATGACAAAAAGACTCTCTATTCTAGTAGTTCCGATACCCTGGCTATCGTCAAACCAGGTTCGATCAGAGCAGGTAAAAAAGAAGGAGAGGCCATTGTGACGGTTAGCTTCGAGGGGCATAGTACGACGATCTCCGTAACTGTGTCTAAAGCAACCGTAGAGGAATTGATTCTTACTCCAGCTAGTCTGTCACTGCAAAGTAACGAAACAAAGCAAGTGAACCTGACAGCCAAACTCTCCAATCGCTCAACAGTGGACGTGACCAAGGATGCGAAATGGACTTCAGACGATTCTTCAGTGATTACGGTGGACAAAGGGGAAGTAAAGGCAATCGCCCCAGGAACTGCAACCATCACCGCAACATATGGCGGCAAAACAGTAAAATTGAAGGTAGAAGTGAAGGAAAACAAGAAAATTAAAAGCATCTCAGCCAACAAGAAGAAGGTTACACTTGTAGAAGGCAAACAACAAGAAATCAAGTTGACCGTAACGTACCAGGATCATTCCAAAGAGGTGATTACGGATCAAGCCGAATGGTTGTCGAGCAATGAGCAGGTGGTTACCGTTCAAAATGGTGTCATTACTGCAATCGCTTCTGGTACAGCTACCGTTAAGGCAAAGTATAAAGGTCGATCGATTACGATCAAGGTAACAGTTTCGAAATAATAGGTGAAGCGCAGAACCTTTTAACAAAGAGGGGCTGCGCTTTTTATATGTTTTCTTATCTGCCGTATCGTTTTATACGTATAGGTATACTTTTGGATAATCGTTTTTCCGTGTGGTGATGCGCTAAGATAGCTCAAGGAACAAGATGTGAACTTTGTCTCTTTCGTGAAAAGAGCAAAAAAGAGTTGAGAGGGAAGATGACGGATGTACACTACGTTATTAACGATTCACCTGATCTGTGTTGCTATGTGGCTCGGTGGAGCGATCTATGAACGTGTTTTTTTGGTCGGGAATATACGGCGTCTACGTGGAACGGAAATGGAGCTTGGTCTGATCCGCATGATGCTTTCGACAGAGCTTTATTTTATGGTGATCACGGTCTGTTTGCTTGCTACAGGTATCACGATGAGCCTCCTGTCAGGTGCTGGATTTTTTCATCTGAGCTGGCTTGGATTTAAGCAAATGGTGATGGTAGTTGGATTACTGGGCTTCCTCACGTATGTGGCTCCGCGAATGAAAGCAGTCAAAAAGGAAGTAGAGCAATCCATCGAATTGGGGGCAGAACGAAGAGAGCTAGTACATGCCAAGATAGGGGAAATGACGAGAGGATTTGATGTAATCCATCTTGGTGTGGTTCTCAATCTGATACTGGCGGTTTGGAAACCGTAAATCCTGCCGGGCAGCAAGACTTACGGATTTCCTTTCATGATGCTCTTTACCAACTGTGCTTTGCTATGGACACCGAGCTTGGCGTAAATTTTGCCCAAGTGCTTTTTAATCGTGACTTCAGACAGATAGAGATGTTTGGAGATCTCAACATTGGTCAGTCCCTTTAACACCCACTCGACGATTTCCTTTTCTCTAGGCGTTAGTGGTGAATGATTGATATCCGGTTCGTTCATCCGCTCATTAGAACTTTCAGGTATTTCTGATGGTGGGGGACTGAAGCTGGTAAGCAGCTTTTCCAAATAAGCGAAGCGTTGGTCGCCTCTCAGATCAAGGTGAAACGTCTTTGCTAGGAACTCATGCCCGAAATCATGGTGGGTTGCTGCAGGTACTTCTTCGAAACCAAGACTGATCATCACATCCTGATGCAATTGCAGCGGTGATGAATGGACGAAAAGACCACTGCGCATCAGTAGCAGCATCAGCATTTGAAACAAGGTCGAACGAGCAGGGGAACTATGGTCTCCCCACTGGTCGAGGTGATAAAAGAACCATCCGGCAGGAGATTCTGGTGACTGTGCCAGTTTTTCACGTTCCTCCTGCGATAGCGTCTGAAAATAATGCTTGGAAACAGGGCTCGACGCAAGATGTGGCAGTGATTCGCTGTGAATCGGAACGACGACAATCAGGCAGCCTGCTTCATGATTGCCATTTCGAATCACATACACGACCTGCTCACCAAACTGCGCCCACTTTTCCAATGAAAGCAGCTCATAAGCACTTTTAATAAAAGAAAACGGCATAACATTCTCATAAGGCTCGTGTGTATGGGGATCAAAAAATTGTTGTATGACATTCTTTTGTTCGTTGGTGACGCGTTGCATGTACTGATAGGCTTCCTTTAGCTGATCCGAGTGCAGTGCTTTTACGTAATAGGAGTTTTCCGTTGTTTCATCAAGAAAAATGGAGCGGATCTTCGAGTCTCCCAGGACGTAGATCAAATCAACGGCCAATAACGAAAAATCAGAATCCATGGCGTGTTGTGACAATTGCAACTTCATATATTCCATGCAGCGAAGCCACATATTCTCGTGCGCTGTAGGCTGTCTGCGTTTTGACTCCTGATTGAGCGGTCCTCGGAGCAAGTCGTGGATGAACCAGCCACGCTTCGATTTTCGAACAAAGGAGAGCGCTGTTAGCTGCTCAAATTGTTTGATGGAAATCGTCTCGTTTAACATCGTTTCCAGCATTTCTTTATTAAAAATGCGTACCATGGATGCGGCTTCGATCATTTCCTGCAAAAAAGGGTCGGAAACTTCACGCAACCAGCAAGAGGCAGCCTGTTTCAAAACATCATCCAGCTTGCTGTCTACGGTTTCCATGATTGGTGTCCGAGAAAGGTTCAGAATCAAAGATAATGTCAGCGGATGGCCTTTGGTCAAGAAAAACAGCTCGTTGATCTGTTTTTCCGAAATTCCTGGGAATCTGGCAGCATAGGCAAAACACGTATCCCAATCAAACACAGATAAGGGAATCACCTGGACAAAAGGGCTCCAAATCGGGCTTAACCATTCTCCGCTCAAGGGAAGTCTTCCAGCCAAAACGACGAGTACGTTATCGGGAAGTTCCACAAGGAATGAATCACGCAGCCAGTCGTCCAGATCACCCATTTCTTCGTACGTATCGATCGCAAGTACGACTTTCTTCTCGGTTGCCATCTGAAACACCAGGGCTAAACAGTCCGAAAGCTTACCTGCTGTCGATTGATTCGCAGTTCCCTGGTCACTAGTGTCGGGGAAGTCGAGCAGTTGATACAGCTTTTCACAAAAACCTTCCGGAGAATGGGAAAAATCACGGCTGTCCAAAACCAAAAACGGAGTCTCATGTTGTTTGGCGATCATACCAAACTGGTCGATTAAGGTGGATTTGCCGATTCCACCGGGACCAAACAGGTAAAGAACCCGTTCTGTCCGTTCGGGTTGCAGGAGGAAAGATTGAAAGATTTCTTTTTCAGCTTCTCGCCCAACGAAGTAGTGCTGTTTTAGTTGACGTAAACGATCTCCCCACGTGCCAGCCAAGTATGGACCCCTCCTCAGTAATCATACAGAAAGTATACTACCAGTATTATACAGGCGTACAGTACTCCACTTGCAGGCAATATTCCAAAATCCCGTCGCGACAGACGGGGTTTTTTGCTATTTCACCATCTACAGATAAAGCCGAATGTGCTATTTTCTTCATGGAAAAGTGGATGTACATGGAAAATTTAGATAATATTAAATATATTTAGATTTATAATAATTTGGAGGGAATGAATGGGACTCTCGAAGAATAAAGCAATCATCATGATGGTTCTGTACAGTGCTTTTTATTGTGCCTGGCTGAATGTAACCAAAGATCATGCTTTTCTCAAATTGCTCGGCGGAAACATCTTGCATATGATTGCTCCATTTCTATCATCCATCTGGATATATCAAGCTTTTCGTTCGAGCAAACGGGAGAAGAGCTTTTGGGCTCTTCTACTAGCAGCGAATCTGAGCTATTTTGTGGCACAGAGTTTGTGGAATTACGAGGAGCTGATCCTCCAAGAAATTCCGTCCATTCCTAGCGTGGCTGATCTGTTTTGGTCTGTTCAATATGTCTGTTTCTACGCAGCCTTTTTACACAAGCTGTTTATTTACAGAAAGAAATATCTTGTGGCTAAAACGTTTTTGGAGTTACTCATTTTTCTAGCGGTTGCGTCTGTGCTTAGCTATGAGTTCATCGTGCAACCTTTCCTTGGTTTCGCCCTACAATTGAATACGTACAGTTATTTATACATGTATTTTTTTTACTCCATTGCCAATTTGGGCTTATTCATTGTAACGATTATTTTGTATTTTGTATTGCCGGACAACAGCAAGGTGCTTTTTTTTCTCATACTAGGTTTTCTGTTGAAGTTTATTGCGAACAGCATCAACATGCTCCTGCTCGCATTTAAAGACGCCCAAAGCTATTTTGGAGGATATGTTGACCCGATTTGGGCTTTGGGTCTTTTGCTGATTGGGTTCTCTGCTTTTTTTAAAGAAAAGGAGGACGAATACAATCTGATTCGGGAACGGTTTGCTTCTGGAAATAAACATGGTGCAACCATTTCCATTATTAGCGTATTGATTATGTATACGGCAGTCGTTTTTGTCCATCAAGAGGAATACATCGTTTCCTTTGGAGCAGTCCTTGTATTATGTATGGCTGTCTTGTTGCAGCTATTGGAACTGAAAGAAAAAAAAGAGACATCCGATGCATTGATCGAAGCGGAGGCAAAGTACCGGGGACTAGTAGAAGAATCAACATTGGGGGTCTTCATCTTGCAGGAAGATCGGATCGTTTATGCCAATCCTCGTTTTGCTGACATATTTGGCTATTCTGCTGATGAGATAAGTGCTCAATTCTTCGTTAATTTCGTTTTGCCTTCTGACCGACAGGAGATCGCAGAATTGTTGGATCTCAGCCTCAAGGGGGTTCACACTCCCCATCATCAGTTTAGAGGGATACAGAAGGAAAAAACGATCGTCAATCTGGAGGCATATTTTACCTTGACCATCTACCGGGGAAAACTGGCTATTACAGGCTCTGTGCAGGATATTACTGATCGAAAGCGAACAGAAGAATTGCTGCGCAAGTCAGATAAACTTACCGTTGCAGGTGAACTGGCAGCAGGCATCGCTCATGAGATCAGAAACCCGCTTACTTCTTTGAAAGGATTTGTCCAATTTTTGGAAGCAGGGGAGAATTATAAAAAAGAGTATTTCCACATT
This sequence comes from Brevibacillus nigriterrae, assembly GCF_049846925.1. Lineage (NCBI taxonomy): Bacteria > Bacillati > Bacillota > Bacilli > Caryophanales > Paenibacillaceae > Brevibacillus > Brevibacillus nigriterrae. The sequence continues at coordinate 80,543 of NZ_JBNCMT010000012.1, read as the reverse complement.
ATGCATGCTGAACTTGATCGGATAAATGAAATTGTTAATGATTTTTTGACGCTTGCAAAACCACAAGCAACGAAAACAACCCAAAAAGAAATCCAGTTTATCCTGGAAAATGTGCTTTCCTTCCTGCAACCTCAATTGTTGCTGCATAATGTCCAGGTGACTATGAAAGTTTCTGATGCGGTGCCGCCAATCACATGTGACGAGAACCAAATGAAGCAGTTGTTTATCAACATTTTGAAAAATTCGATGGAAGCTATGACCTCGGGCGGCATTGTTCGTATTCGAGTGAAACCGGGAAAACATCAGGAAGTATTGATTCGTTTTCTGGACCATGGCTCAGGAATCCCGGAGGAACGGATGAAGAAACTGGGGGAGCCCTTTTATACAACAAAAGAAAAAGGAACAGGCCTTGGTTTGATGATGTGTTATAAAATTGTGGAATCACATCAGGGGCGAATCACGTTTCAAAGCAAAAAGGGAAAAGGCACTATGGTGGATATTTTTCTGCCAACTGACATGTAACGGGAAGTGAGATTTGCGATGATTTTAGACGATTATATCCATAGATTCTTATCGGAGAGAGAACCATTGATGATTCATCTGGCAGTTGCTGATGAGCGGATGCGTCCTTTTTCTGTGCGTGCTTTCGGCAAAAGAGTGGATAGAGGAACGAGTACACTCCGGGTTTATATTCTATCATCTCAGGCTTCTCGGTTTTTTTCTGCCGCTAGATGTGGCACAGGAATCATCACTGGCTTGTTCACGGATGGACGCACGAATGAATCGTATCAATGTAAAGGTTCTCTCATCGAGTGCGGCCCCTGCAAGGATGATGAAGAGGATCACGCAGACCTGCAACGATACCGAGAAGGAAGTATGAGGATTTTTCCTAAACTGTATAAACAATTTCCTCTTTCCACTTCCGTATGCAGCTTTGTTTCCTACCGGGTAGAAGAAATCTACATTCAGACCCCAGGGCCGAATGCAGGAAGATTGTATGGGAGAGGAGGATAACCGTTGATACCAGAAGAGATGCTTCCCGCATTATTAGGAGTGTTGCCTTCCACGTTGACTACATGCAGCAAGAGTGGAAAACCCAATCTCACGAATATCGCCCGGGTGTGGTATGTCGATGAATGTCACGTAGGTATCGCCAATCACATGTTAAATAAAAGTATTGCGAATGTGAGAGAAAATCCCTTCGTCTATTTCCGTCTAATCAATCCTGCTAATTTTTCTACGTGGGATATGGAAGCGGAGTATATCGGCTCCCAAACAGAAGGAACCATTTATGAGGAAATGAAAAAGCAAAATGAGATTCTCTCTATGATGGCTGAGCACGTGTTTTCTTTCAAGGTGCGTTCGGCAGAAGTATTTCGAGTTTTGTCTGTGCGATTATGTGTAGAAGAAAGCATGATAAGTGTTGCTAACCCAGATACATACAATGAGTTGCTTGAAGCGTTGGAGAAAAAATGGGGCTGGGACAAATCGGCTGTTTGGCACGTTGATAAAGCCCAAGAGGATCTGGGTGAGCTCTCCTACAAGCGGGGGATAGGAGAGGTGCTGAATAATCAAATTCTCCATCGCGTGGCTTCATGGACTCTACAAAACAGGAAGCCGATTCGAATCGACAATATCCGCTCTCAATTCAAGTATGCCTTGTCTGCAACCAAGCAGCCACAGGATGATCAACATTCGCCTGAGGTGAACCAGCATTATGTAGCCATACCGATTATAGGAGAAAATGACAGGATTGTAGCGGTTATTGGCAGTCAAAGTGACGATCATTCCCGGTTTGCTCTGTATGACGAAGAGGCTCTGGAGGTCGTCTCTCGTCACATTAGTCATATTCTGGGAACCCTGGGCCTCGTAGGAGAGAAAGAATGTAAACAGGGGATCGAACAAACTCTGGACCGCATTTTCTTTGAAATATCCAAGCGCAAGGGAGAGGTTTCCAGCCCGCTTAGTGCCAGAGAAGTGCAGGTTGCCGTTCTGGTCGCCAGAGGATTATCCAATGCGGAGATTGCCCAAAGCCTTTTTATCAGTAAACGAACGGTAACGACCCATCTGGAACGAATCTTTCAAAAAGTGGGGATTTCATCGAGAGCAGCACTGGCAGCCTATGTATTGGAACAGGGTCTGGCAGACGAAAAATAAAGATACGTATTTCAACCGATACAAGGTTTTTCCAGTACCATCTATAATCAGGTTCAAGTCAAAACTTACAGGATAGGTGGTATTTGGATGGAATGGCTTGTATTTGTACACGTATTGTCCGCAGTTGTCGGCCTTGGCCCCGCATATGCTTTTCCAGTGATGCTGAAAAAGGAAACGTCATTGGTGGAAGTGATCCGTAGATCGGAAATGGTTACGAAACTGGAGATGTTCCCCAAGATATTTGGTGGGATAGCGCTTGTCTCGGGGATCATTTTGTTCTGGCTCGGCGACTACGGACCGATTTTGTCTCTGTGGCTAGGCGGTTCACTCCTTCTCTTTCTTCTTGCCGAGGTTGTTATTATTGGATTTTTGGCTCCTGCTGCCAAAAAACTTTCATCCGTTCTAGCCAAACAAAAAGAAGGCGGCGCTTCAGAAGTGAATCAAGAATCGTCGATCTTGTTGGCGAAAGTGCGAAACTTTCATACACTGGCAGGTGTGCTCACAACGCTAATTTTGGTTTTGATGGTTTTCAAACCGGTATAGAAGAGAGGCTGCTCAAGTGAACTGGACTGATCGATATCTGAAATTGTTGAATGTTGAACATTCTTTGCCTACTTACGACTTTCTTCAGGAGCTAATGGAAGCACATTTGCATGTTGTTCCGTTTGAGATTGTCAGTAAATATCATTACTTCTCATCCCGTGAGCCTCACGATCTCATTCCGACAAAAGAAGAGTTTCTGGACAATGCCATCCAGAGAGGGTGGGGAGGGAACTGTTACATTTTGAATATTCATTTTGGGGAGCTGCTTCGCACGCTTGGATTTGACACTAACTACGTTCGAGCTGTTGGCGGAAACGCACATCTGGCATCAATGGTCACGATCGATGCAAACCGCTATTATGTGGATGTCGGCTACATGGCTCCTTTGTTTGAACCAGTGCAACTGGAGAAAGAACCGCATTTGGCTCGATGCGGCGAGGAAATCATCATCAACAGGCGAAGTGATCACGAATATATCATTGACCGGAGAACGGGCGGGCAGAGTTTTGTGATGAAAACGATTGAATGGTTCCCTGTCGAACGGGAAACGTTTGTAGATGACATCATTCATGCCCATCGAGATGAGGATGAGAATCCGTTCATGCGCAGGATTATAGCCACCCGGTTCAATAATCGGGTGTGCTATCAAGTGATTAATTCGAAACTGTTGATCAAATCAGATACGGATATTCAGGCAAAAGAATATACGAACAAGGAAGAGTGGCTGGACATGATGCAATCGCATTTTTCTTTTGATGAAAGAGATTTGGCTTTTGCGCTGGATTTTCTGGCAAAAAGAAAAGTGGAACTCTTTTCAAACTAGTATAGTAATGTGCGAAATATGTCGAACTAACAGAATCCACAGACAATTGTGGACAACTTTTGCCCAATAGCATTGAAAAAAAGCCTATCTCATTCGATAGGCTTATTTCTGTCTACAGAGTAAGCTGTTTGTTCACTGTCTCGGTTATCCTCAAAACGAGTATTGGCAACAAAAGATAATAAGGTAAGTCCCACCAGACAAGACTGTGCAATATGCCATTTCCTATCAGGAATAAGTAGCCAATCGAGATTATGCAAACCGAAATTACGTATTTCGACCAAGGATGCTTCCAGTGAAATTGGACAAGCACAACAAAAAGAAGGCTGGCAGTTAAAAAATACATAGCTGCAAATGCAGTGGTATCCTCTGATTTGCTTGCAAACCAGCCAATGTCGTAGTATCTGTTTGAAAACAGCATGATTGGGAGAAAGTGAAGGGTACCTGAAATTGCTCCGGTGATAAAAAACAGGATGATTTTGTTTAGGTATTTCTTAAACGGATGGATAAGCTGGCGATAAAACACCTTGCCAATCGCAAAATAAACAGGTAGACCAAGAGCCGTATATCCAATCTTCCACCAGTTGTGAAAATAAATGTTGAGTTCCAAAAATAACCATTCAATCCCCACGAAAAGAATGGTAATGCAGGCGATCCCGATCCACTTTAATTGATAAATTGCGATATAGGAGGAAGCCACAGGCAAAGACAGGAGATTGGAAGTAAATGCTCCTGCATTGCTGTCATAATAGCGGTCATGCTTGATAATGTTTGGGTCGTAGTGATAGCTATGCAGGAAGTTGTAAATTACAGCCTCAATGGAGTAACCAAGCCCGACAATGGCCAAAAAGAGTAGCAGGGTTTTTACGTTTTTGGTTTTGAAGAACAAATAGATAAGAAACAGCAAGCTTATTGATCCCAGGCCCAGATACCAGTATGTATTGAAATCCATCTGTAAACACTCCGTTGACTATGTGCCTATACCTTTCAGTATCGTCCGTGGGAAAAAAACTATACAAAATTAGACAATCTTCTACTAGTTGATCAGAGTGATTTCTCGATAGAGCAGTTTGGTCTGAGGGGAAGGCTCGATGTGTAATTCGTTCAATGCTTGAACCAAACGTTGATAACTGAGGAATACGGCATCATGATTCCCCGTTTTCTGATAACAGCGCATGAGGATACGGCACGCTTCTTCACTGCCCGGATTCTGATTGAGCACAAGGCGCCCCACTTCAACAGCTTGCTTGTATGCACCTTGCTCCAAGAGGGTTTGGGCGAGTTCCAGTCTTGCCTCCATTACGCTTCTGTGGAGGTACTCGGTTTCCTTTTCGATCCAGGGATAATCACAACCAAATAAAAGTGGAGCGTGATATTGTTCCAGAATTTGTTCAATTTTACCGGTGTCTTTGGGAGCGGGCTGCTTGATCTGTTCCAAGCTCTGTTTGATCTGGATATAGTCGATATGGATTTTGGTCTGATTCAAATAATAGTTACTATCTTCATAGAGGATGATGTCAACGAAGCCGAGTTTTTTGATATTTTTTCGGATGTTGCTAATGCAGGTATGCAAGTATATTTTTGCTTTCTGGTAGTCTTCCTCTTGCCACAGGGTATCAATAATTACATCGCGATGCGCACGTGTGTTACCGTGAGTCGCTAGAAACGCCAATAATTCCTTTTCTTTGGATGTGCGCCAGATCAGTCGATTGTTTTGTGAGTTGAACACCTCAAATCCGCCCAAGCATTGGATATGCAGTTTCGGCGGTGCAAAACTGGCATGGAAAATAGGTGACGTGCTTTCAGACAGTGCGATGCTTGTCTTTCCCAGTTCACGTCTCAGTCGATTTATGGTCTTTTCTAACCGTTCCATTTCGATAGGCTTGAGAAGATAATCGATTGCGCCCTGTTCAAATGCGGAGATGGCGTACTGGTGGTGAGCCGTGACAAAGACAGCATGTAGGTCCATGTTGTCGCTCTTCAGGATTTCCACCAGCTCGACTCCATCCATTTCTGGCATTTCAATATCGAGGAAGACAACATTTGGCTTTAATCGTTTGCACGCTTCCACCACTTCAGAAGGATTGGAGGACTTTCCGATAACCTCGACTCCTCCGATTTGGTTCAGAATGTATTCCAACAGATGAAGAGCGTGTTCTTCATCATCAACCAATATTGCTCGAATCATTCAGGAAAAGACTCCTTTCCATCCATGTCTGGGAATTCTGGAAATACTTTTAGGATCGGTAATTGCATGTGGATCAGTGTACCTTTGAGGGGAATGCTTTCAATAACAAGCTGTTTTCCAGTCCAACGAGAAATCCGTTTGTTAATGTTGGCAATACCCACGCCTTTTTTGGTATTCTCCCTGCTTATGATGTCCTGAATCTGCTCAGCGGACATTCCTACACCGTCATCCTTGACGATAACCTCAATAGTACCTTCATGTGAACGAATGAAGAGTTGGACATGACCACCCTTCAACTTTTTAAGCACACCGTGGCGAATTGCATTCTCTACCAGCGGTTGTATCGTAAGTGGCAGTACTTTGAATCGGTGCAAATTTGCATCGGTATCAATTGTGACTTGAAGCCTTTCTCCAAATCGGGCTTTTTCAATATTTACATAAGTCTGTACCAGATCCAGCTCATCCGACAGAAGCACCATTTCGTCGCTGGCATCCAAATTGAAAATTAGACGCAAATACTTGCTGAAGCTCGCCAACAATTCGCCTGCCTTTGGTCCATCGGTGTAGCACAAGGACATGATTGTGCCTAGCGTGTTGTAGAGGAAGTGTGGCTTGATTTGCGAGTGCAAAAAAGCCATCTCGTTTAATGTGGACTCTCTCGCCAATTGTTTCATCGTCAACAGCGTCCTGACACGGGCAACGACCTCGCCTGAATCAAACGGCTTGGACAAGTAATCATTGCCGCCAGCAGCCAAACCGGCCTCCAAATCCGCCTGGGTATTCCGAACGGAAACAAACAGGACAGGCATTTCAATTAATGAATAGTTCTGCCGAATGGCTCTGCAAACATCATATCCTGATTGCCCTGGCAGCATGACATCAAGCAGTATGACATCCGGTTTATGTGGGCCATTGATTTTGTGCAATGCCTCTTCCCCCGACAGGGCTGTCATCACTTGCCAGCCTTCTACAGCCAAGACATTCAAAAGTACCTCGATGTTCATCACTTCATCATCAACTACCAGCACAGTATAGGTGCCGTCACCTGATTGATACATATCTTTTGCTGTTGCCCACTCTGCTGTAGCTTTTGTGGTTTCAAAGGCACTGTCCTGATTTGCCGGAATGGTCGGGCTAGCCGGTAATGTAACCGCAAAGCGAGAGCCCTTTCCTTCTTCTGACCACTCCAAAGCAACTATCCCACCCATTAAACGTACGAGCTGATCCACAATCGACAGACCGAGACCAATCCCTCTATTATCCAGCTCAGATGCTCCTTCGCCACGTTCATAAGGCTTGAAGATCGCATCGTGGTTTTCCGAGCGAATCCCTCTCCCCGTATCCGCTACCGTAATGACAATTTGCCCAGCTTCCAGTCGGCTGGTGACGGCAATGCTTCCGCTATCCGTATATTTCAGACTGTTGTCCACCAGATTGGAAAGCACCTGCATCAGTCGGTTTTCATCGGCCAAGACAAATCGGGCATCAGGGGCGATGTGACTTTGCAGCACGATGTTTTTCCCTTTTGTCAAAAATCCGAAGACTTCAAACAGAATCGAAACACAGGTTGCCAAGTTCACCATGCCGATTTTTACATCCAGCCGACCATCCTTGATCTTTGCCAGATCGATCAGGTCATTTACCATGTTGGACATCCGATAGGCCGTGTTGTAAATGAGATGGAGCCGATCCTGTGAGTCGGTGGCAGCCGGATTTTTTGACATTTCCATCAAGGATTGAGAGATGTTGATGATCCCGTGTAAAGGAGTTTTCAATTCATGGGAGGTTCGAATCAGAAATTCATCTTTTGCCTGGTCAGCAACTTGAAGCTTGCGTGTCATCTGCACCATTGATGTAAATGTTTCATAGTAACGGTTGGCGAGCATCATGGTAATCGAAATGATAAACACCAAAAGCCCCAAATCACCAATCAACGTTGTAGATGCCTTGCTTGCATAAAATAAATAGTATTGAAAAACAAAAAAGGCAATCAAGTAAACGGAGACGATAAAGTAGCGGAGTTCCTTTTTTTCAAATCTCCCATTGTTCTCTTTTGCATACTCAATCAGCAAGATCCCCATCAGCCACAAATAATACAGGAAGCTGGCAGCGTGGAAAATATCGTTCCACTCTACATAGACATGATAGGGAAAAATCAAGATAAACAGACAGTAGAGGGCAAAGATGATACCAGGCGCAAGGAGAAAATAGCGGTACTTCCAGTTTTCATATCCCTTGTAGGAAAACAGACTGATGAGAGGAATGGTAGCAAACGCAAGGAAGTCTTTTGTTTTCCAGTAGATTTCAAAGGGAATTTGCGGAAAGAACTGCAAGAATTGTCGCTCTGCTCCCCCTAAAAAAACCATCCCGCTTGCGAAAAGAAAATACAACCCAAACAGAAACAAGCTGTTGTTGTCTCGAAGCAGGAAGGATAACGACAAGTAAAAAATGCCGAAAACGAGGAAGATGACGCCGCCGGAAATCTCCAGTGTTGCCTGCACATATTTATGGAACAGAAGATCCTGACTCAGCCCAAAGGAGAGAGGAAGCCCAATTCCTCCCGTATAAAAATCATAGTTTGCCACGTTAATGATGATTTCGACCTGATTGCCCTGTTCATAAAAAAAGGCCTCGTAGGGCAAATTCGCTGGTTGGTATGATTCTCTGTCTGTTCCAACTTTGCCAGACTGTCCAAGCATTTTACCATTCACATACAGTTGATCAGCCACACGTATGCCTACCTTTTTGATGCCCAGGAGCTTGTCTGTTGGCTTAATATGTACGACGAGGCGATAGGTGGCATATCCCCACTTTCCAATCAATTGACTACCTTTATCCCAAGGACCGGGAACTGCCAAATAATGCTCTGCACGATGTCCCCTGCGAAAATCTTCTGGATCAAGCAGCTCATTCGGATAAAATTCCCATTCGCCATCCAATTTGACAGGCCCCTTGGTATCCAAATCCCATTGGGTCAGGTCGAGCTCTCCTTTTTTGGCTACAGGCATCGGGCCGTGTTTTCCCGGAATCACATCGGATGTACCGATCATGACTGCAATGGACAGTGGAATAAATAAAAGCAGAAACAGCAAATATTTATCTCGGATTAAGCGTTTTAATGTTTTCATGGGACCCACCATTTATTTCGATAATATTAATCAGGACTATAGCACTATATAAATTTAATTGTATCAAAAATCACTTATCTGCGTATAAAGAATTTTTCTACTAATAATGTTACTCAAGTTTTTTTGTGAGAATGGATTGAGAGTCTGATCGAGTACCCACTTTTTCTGCATGATGCAGAGAAGTGGGTATTTATTTTGTGAATTTCGACAATAAACGAGCTTTTGTGAGTTTTTTGTGAGAATGACTTGATAGAATTTCCAAATACCTGAGTTGAAAGGGGGAAGGATTTTTTTGATCTATAGCAAGAGAGGAAATAGGAGAAAGATGAAGCTGTTTAAATGGTTAATGGTTTTAAATCTAGTAATTGTTCAATTATTCATGGATGTATCTTCAACGAATGTAGCCCAGGCAGCGGTTGACATCAATGACAACTATACGATTTCAACAGTTGCAGGGACCGGAGTCGCTGGAAATAAGGAAAGGGCAATGGATTTGAAGCTTGCATATCCGAATGGCGTCGCCATTGATGCGGATGGAAGTTTATATTTTGCTGATTTTCAATCACATCGAATACGCAAGCTTGATCAGGATGGTCAAGTGACAACCATTGCTGGCTCCAATGTTCCGGGGCAATTTGGGGTAGACGGACAGGCTAGAGCAGGTCAGCTTAATGCCCCAAGAGGGATTTTCTTGTATGGCAAAAAGCTATATATCGTAGATTCCTCGAATCATCGCATTATGATGGTTGATTTAGATACTGGAATTCTTACTAAGGTGGTTGGGGATGGAACATCCGGATATTCCGGAGACGGTGGCTCGGCACTTTCCGCAAAACTTAATAACCCTCAAGATGTTACAGTAGATAAAGATGGGAATGTGTACATCGCTGACTATGGGAACTTTCGGATCAGGAAGGTAGATACGAATGGAACAATCACTACACTAGCTGGTGTTGGTACATACCCTGCTAGTGGCTCTCCCGATTGGGTTCCAAATGGTATTCCTGCTACAAGTGCCAAGTTGCATTTCCCTTATTCAGTTACTACAGATAAAAGTGGAAATGTTTATTTCGGGACCGCAGGGAATACAGTTCAAAAGGTGGATAATGAAGGGAAAATATGGACAATTGCTGGTAATGGCAATAATGGAAATCCTCTGGAAGGAGCAATAGCAAAATCAGCTCCTTTAGGCCAAATATCCAGTATTCGATTTCATCCTGTGTCAAATGACATGTATATTGTAGATGGCTCCAATAAAAAAATACGCAGAATCGATCAGGATGGAAAGATATGGTTGGTCGCAGGTACAGCTTCGAATAGTTATAACGGAGATGGATCTACAGGAACGACAAATTTGGTAGGTCCCAATAAAATGGACTTTGATGCATCCGGAAACATTTATTTCTCCGATCAATTACGGATCCGAAAGATAACAACAGATGCTCAGATTGTGACTTTGGCAGGAAGTGGCTCCCATGATCCTGCTGGACGTGGGCCTGCGACCTCCGCACAGCTCAATGAGCCAACCGATGTAGCGGTGGATTCCAGCAATAACCTGTTTCTATCCGATTCTCGTAATCATCGTGTGATGAAAGTACCAACTGATGGACTCATCATGGCATATGCAGGAACAGAGATAGCGGGTTATAGTCAAGCGACATGGGCAAGAAACGCCAATTTCAACACTCCGACTGGCCTGGCTGTACGAGGAGTAAGTTCTTTACTTATATCAGATACGCAAAGCTATCGAATTCGCAGTACAGCTAGTGGTGCATATTCTGGTACGATTGATAGTTTTTTGGTTGGTAATGGTACGGCAGGATTTAGTGGAGATGGAGGTAATATCCTTGCTGCACAATTAAATGAAGCTACCGGGGTTGCCATCGATCCATCATTCAGTGCGTATTTTATTGCAGATACGGCTAACAACCGCATTCGCAAAGTATCTGGTTTGATCACGACTTTTGCAGGTAATGGTACTACAGGCTTGACAGGTGACGGAGCAAGCGCAACGAATGCTGGACTGAATGCGCCTCGTGGAGTAGCTGCCGACAGTAAAGGCAATGTGTATATCGCCGATACAGGAAATCATGCGATTCGTAAAGTGGCAAAAGCAACAGGCATCATTACCACATTTGCCGGAACAGGAGCAGCAGGCTACAGCGGTGACGGAGGGCAAGCTGTATCTGCAGAGTTGAACAGTCCGTGGGATGTGTTTGTCGATAAACACGATAATCTCTATATCGCTGATACAGGGAATCACACAATCCGCAGAATCGATCAGTTTGGTCAAATCATGACTGTGGCTGGCGACGGTGCAGCAGGTTTTGGCGGTGATGGCGGTTCGGCATTAACAGCGCAGTTAAACGGACCAACAGGAGTATTTGTCACTTATAGTGGAGAAATATTCATCGCCGACCGTGACAACCATCTTGTACGCAAGGTCGTACAACAAACGATTGCCAAGGTAAGCTCAGATAAAACAGAACATATTCAAGGCACTGCAGCGACTGTTGCAGTTACGGTAAATACATTTGGAGTGGCAAATGGAAAAAGTGCCACCATTCAACTGCTGGACAGCAATGGAGCTGAAGCAGCTGGCGTTCAGGGAACGAATACGATTTCGGGTAATCTGACTATGATTAATCTGAGCATCCCTGATACGACTGCCATCGGAAATTACCGCATCAAAGTTCAAGTGGAGGATGCAGCTGAGGAGAAATACATCGGTTATTCTATTAAACCGCCAGTAAGCAAAGATGCAACGCTAAAAGATCTTACTGTTGGTGGAGTAACCGTAAGTGATTTTGCTTCTGCAACCGAAAATTATGATGTCGTCTTGCCGTACGGTACTACTGTGGTGCCTGCTGTCGTTGGAGTGGTCAATGATACAGGAAAAGCGAACGCAGTGGTGACTCCTGCACCCAGTTTGCCTGGGACGACAACCATTAAAGTTACCGCTGAGGATGGTGTAACGACCAAGACGTACAAGGTGAACTTCACTTTGGCAAAGAACCCGGCAAAGGCGATTACCAGCTTCACGTTTGGAGGGTTAAATCCAACCGTATCTGGAACGATAGATGAAACTGCAAAAACAGTAGCAGTAACCGTTCCTTATGGTACGAATATCACCAACTTGGTACCCACCATCGTGTTTACTGGAGCAAGCATCTCACCAAACAGCGATGTACAGCAGGATTTTACCAATCCAGTGACGTACACCGTAACGGCAGAGGATGGAAGTAAAGAAAATTATATAGTAACCGTATCGACTGTTCCACTAACCTATACAATTGCCTCCATTGGCGGTCAAACGCTTAGTGAGTTGACCGTCGGCTATACAAGCGGTTCACAGGAAACCAAGACAGTCACGATCACACGAATAGGTACAGGCGACCTTGAGAACCTGGCTGTAGGCGTAAGTGATACAGACAAGTTCGAGCTGGTGCAGCCGTTGGAAAAGACGTTAAATGCGGGCACGCCAAGCACAAGCTTTACAATCAAGGCGAAGGATGGCTTGACAGAAGGCACCCATACAGCCACGATTTCAGTTTCGGCGGACAAAATGACGCCTGTGACGTTTACGGTAACACAGGTGGTGAAAGCGAAAGATGCCCCTGCGCTAACCTATACAATTGCATCAATAGGCGACCAAACACTAGCTGATTTGACCGTTGACTATACAAGCGGTTCACAGGAAACCAAGACAGTCACGATCACACGAACAGGGACGGGCGACCTTGAGAATCTGGCTGTAGACATTAGTGATACAGACAAGTTCGAGTTAGTACAGCCGTTGGAAAAGACATTAAATGCAGGCACGCCAAGTACAAGCTTTGCGGTCAAGGCGAAGGATGGCTTAACAGAAAGCACCTATACAGCCACGGTTACTGTTTCGGCGGACAAAATGACGCCTGTGATGTTTACGGTAACACAGGTGGTGAAAGCGAAAGATGCCCCTGCGCTAACCTATACAATTGCATCAATAGGCGACCAAACACTAACCGAAATGACCGTTGACTATACAAGTGGTTCACAGGAAAGCAGATCAGTTACCATCACCCGGACGGGTACAGGCGACCTTGAGAATCTGGCTGTAACCGTCAGCGACCCAGCCAAGTTCGAACTGGAGCAGCCGTTAGTAAGCACACTAAATGAGGGTACTCCAAGCACAAGCTTTACGGTCAAGGCGAAGGATGGCTTGACAGAAGGCACCTATACAGCCACGATCACTGTCTCAGCGGACAAGATGACGCCTGTAACGTTTACGGTAACGCAGATGGTAAAAGCGAAAGATGCACCAGCGCTAACCTATACTATTGCGCCAATTGGCAACCAATCGCTACGTGATCTGATCGCCGGCTATGCGAGTGGTTCACAGGAAAGCAAGCCCATCACTATTACCCGAACAGGGACGGGCGATCTGAAGAACCTGGCTGTAACTGTTAGTGATCCAGCCAAGTTCGAATTGGAGCAGCCGTTAGTAAACACGCTAAATGAGGGTACTCCAAGTACAAGCTTTACGATCAAGACGAAGGATGGACTGACAGAAGGCACCTATACAGCCACGTTTACCATCTCGGCAGACAATATGACACCTCTGACATTTACGGTAACGCAAGTGGTGAAAGCTCAACCTCCACAGGTAGTTGAGCTGACATCCGTCCAAAATCCGGCACCAATTACCGGCATTCCAAACGGCACTGCCAAAACAGCGGCTGCACTCGGACTGCCATCACAGGTAGAGGCATCATTAAGCAACGGATATTCCATCATGGCAGAAGTGAGCTGGGCAGTTGCTGCTGCAAACTATGACCCTGAAAACAAGGAAAAACAGACCTTTACAGTATCAGGCGATCTGATGAATCTGCCGAACGGGGTCACGAATCCGCAAAACCTGGGGACAAGTATCCAGGTTACAGTAAAAGCAGCTAATGCGGAAAACAGAGAAATCATCAGTGTCACCAATCCAGCACCTATTACTGGCCTTCCCAACGGTACAGCCAAATCGGCTTCTGCACTCGGTCTCCCTGAACAAGTCGATGTTACTTTAGATGATGAGAGCACACTTTCAGTCAGTGTCAAATGGGATGTTGCAAGCACTGATTACCAGCCGGAAAGCAAGGACGCCCAGCGCTTTAGCATCACAGGTCGACTTGTCAAGCTGCCGGATGGAATCAGCAATAGCAAGAATCATACGGCAAGCATCCAGGTAAGCGTAGAGGCAGCAGATGACCAAGGAGAGATCCGCAAGATCGAGAAAGTGATTCAACCGGAGGACATTACAGATGTGGAGAATGGAACCAGAAAAACAGCGTCAGCACTGGGTCTTCCTAAAAAGGTAAAGGCAATTCTCGACAACGGCGAAACCATTCGAGTTGAAGTCAAATGGGACGTCGAGGATGCCGATTACAACCCTGACAGCAGAAAAAGACAGAAGTTTACGGTCGAAGGAAATCTGATAAACCTCTCGGATGGAGTAGAGAATCCAGAAAAACTTGGAGCCAGTGTCCAGGTTACGGTAGATGCTGCTCCACGAAATGATCGTGATGATGACAAGGATGACAAAGGCTCCAATGGAGGCACAGGAGTTTCCACATCTTCAGGTCAAGTCGACAACCAGCAAAAAGAATCGACTCGTCAGGTCAAAGTGGAAGCAGGGGCTGATGATTCCCTGTTTGAATATGTTGAAATTACCCGCAAATCTTCGAAAAGCAAACAGATCGACGAAGTCGTTCTTGATCGGAAAAAGGCAAGAGAAATTTTGAAAAAGGCAGCGGAAAACAACAAGGATGTCGTCCGCATTGTCATTGACAATCTTCCTCATAATCCGGCAGACGAAGTGTCTGTTAAAGTATCTGATAACGCTCTCGGTCCAATAAAAGAACAACAGGTTAAGCTTGAGATCAAAACAGATGAGGTAACAATCACACTTCCGAGGGAAACGGTAACAGCCCTTCCTGAAGATGAGCTTATCTTCCGAGTGGTTCCAATTCGCAAATCTGATGAGGAACAGATCGTTACAGAACGAGCGCTCCAAGCGGACATGGTGAAGCAGGCAGCAAATGGGCAGATGGTGGAGGTGGTTGGCAAACCAATGGTGATTGAAACCAACTATCAAAACAGACTGACGAGAGTCATGTTCCCATTGCAAGATGTCAAGCTGCCAACCGACCGCAAAGCATTGCGCACCTTCCTTGCCTCACTGGCAGTCTTTGTAGAGTATACGAATGGGGAGACGGAACTCAAATCTGGCACGATCCAATTTGAAAAGGGGAATCCGGTAGGCATCGAGATCGAGACGAAAAGGTTCAATACGTTTACGATCCTGTCGCTAGAGGGCAAACAGGAGCAGGTCGAGCATACACCGTACATGACGGGCTATCCGAACAGAATGTTCCAGCCCGACGGTGCATTGACACGGGCAGAGATGGCAGCCATACTAGCTCATTTCGTGCAAACAGAAGGGCAGAAGCATCCAACCGAAATGTCATCCGCTTTCCCTGATGTGCCAACCAGCCATTGGGCAGCCAAAGCGATTCAGCAGATTTCGAGCGCTGGACTGATGAAAGGTGACGGAAACGGATTGTTCCATCCGAATGCCAAAATCACTCGTGCGGAAATGGCGACGATTATTGCCAGATGGAAAGAGCTTTCCGCAGCAGGACAGGCAACTGTCTTTGGGGATACGAAGGCACATTGGGCATCCGCCAGCATTGATGCCGTGGCCGAACAGGGAATCATGAAGGGATATGAGGATGGTTCTTTCCGACCGAATCAAAAGCTGACACGGGCAGAGGCGGTAACCCTGTTCAACCGGTTGACGAGAAGAGGTCCATTGGTGGAACTCCAGCAAGCGATCTGGCCCGATGTTCCGTTAACCCACTGGGCGTTTTCCGAGATTGCAGAAGCAACGTTGCCGCATACGGCGATGAAACAGGTGGATGGAACGGAGAGAATGACTGATAACTAGTAAAGTTTTTGGCGAATAACGAAACAGATAAAAAAGAGGCAGTCCGACTACATGTGCGGATTGCCTCTTGCGTTTTGAACGATTTTTTTGTGTCATTACCCATTTGAGATAATGAAATATGGAGCTTCCTGCTTACTTCTGATCCACGTTAATAAATGGAGTTGCCCCACCCGTTACGTTAGGCAGTTTGCCATCCCATTTGCGAATCGCTTCCAGTTGTGCTTCAATTTTTCTCAATTGAATCAGTTCAGGAGTGACTTCCTGTTTTTGCAAACGAAGGGCTTCTGCTTGTGCCTGAGCTTTCGTGATTTCCTGCTCCTTCTCAATCTTGATGCGCTCTAAATCCAGTTTGGACTTCAAGGCTTGCTGCTCAGCAACCTGTTTCGACTCGATTGCACGGTCGAATTCTTCGCTAAACTTGAACTCACGAATGTTGATTTCATCTAGAACGATATTATAGACGGCCAGCTTGCTGTGAAGTACTTCTTTTACCTTCATGCTTACTTCTGATCGCTTGGAGATTAACTCTTCTGCTGTATATTGAGCCGTAACCGCTTTGAGTGCTTCGGCGATGGCAGGATCAACAATTCGTGTAGCGTAATCCATACCGACCTGCTGATACAATTTATTGACGTTATTTCCGTCTAAGTGGTGGTTGACAGCAATGGTTGTGGCTACAGTCTGCAAATCACGGGAGGCTGATGTCTGACTTGTTTCTGATTTCTGTACCCGAACTTCTAGAGGAACGACTGTTTGAATGAACGGGATTTTGAAATGCAGCCCTTCATCAAATACCTGAGGCTGAACTGCTCCTAATTGCAGGACAACCCCACGATGTCCGGCTTGCACAATCGTGATCGATTGAAAAATGAGAATACCAATGATGACAACTAAAATTCCAAATGTAATTAGCCTTGGACCGAACTTTGGATTTAATTGAGTCACTTTGTTCGCTTCCATAGTGCCTCCCCCTAGTAAATTAGCTTATTTGCCGTAACGCTTTGGCTCTATTTTATACGTAGGAGAGCAGCAGCAGGTTTCAAACGTTATTGCAGAATATCCAGCCATTTTTACCTATTGTCCCCACGTAAACATAAGGATTCGATTGATGATTGCCACAAAACCGTACACGAGTGCCCAAAATGGCTTGCCAACGGCATATAAGGCGAGAGCAGGCAACCCAAAAATAACGATCTCCAATAGCAAATGTGGGAGTGGCGGCAACGATATCGGTGCATTGGGCGAGCCAAGAGCTCCCCAGACAACTGCGATGAGCAGTGGGGCACCGATACCAAGACAGTACCGCAAGAAAACGTTAGACCCCGTCTTGAATCCCCAATAGCCTACCGCAGCAAGTGCACACAGTTCTAACAGGAAGCGTAAGGCAAGATTAAGCATTTTAACCATTTCCAGCATGTCATATCACCCCATCGGTTGGCTCAAGCCCTTCGCGTGATCGTTTGAGCATTCGTTTGGCTTCGTTGCGATCGACAACCTGCAGCTTGTTCAGGATATTGGTTACATAGTTGGCGACTGTTTTTACACTCAGGTGCAGGGTGGAAGCGATCTCGGCGTTACTGTCCCCTTCCGCAATCCGCTCCAGGATCTCTCTCTCACGTACTGTCAGCTCAGCAAAGGCGGGATCGATCTCTTCGACTGCTTTGGGAGCTGAGAAATAGTGAATCATGCGGGAGGCAATATCAGAGCTGAATACGGCTCCACCGCTGCCGACCATTCGAATCGATTGCAGCAACTCCGATTCATCAGCATCTTTTAGCACATAACCTCTGGCGCCAGCTCGCATGGCTGTAAATACTGATTTATCATCCTTAAACATGGTCAGGATCAAAATTTGTATATGGGGATGCTGTTCTTTGATCAGACGCGTGGCTTCAATTCCATTGCAGCCAGGCATCCGAATATCCATCAAGATGATGTCAGGTTGCAACGTTGAGGCCAACGCCAGTGCTTCTTCCCCAGTGGATGCTTCGCCTACGAGCTGCAGGTCTTCTGTTGTTTGTAGCAAATTCCGTACTCCCCCACGAAAGAGTGGATGATCATCAGCGATCAGTACTCTCATGTTTGTCGTCTCCTTTCTCTAAAACGGAAGAATTGCTGTTATTTTGGTACCACCTTGTTCCAATCGTTCAAAAGTACACTGTCCGCCTAATTCTGCCGCTCGCTCGCGAATGGACACGAGTCCAATTCCACCTTTCCCAGATGCTTTTGGGCGAAGGGAGATGCCTTTCCCGTTATCAATAATTTCGAGCATCAGTTGGTTATTTTTCACAACCTCCACTCGGACCAAGCATTGGGCCGCTTGCGCATGGCGCACAACATTGACCATCGACTCGGTGACAATTCGGTATGCAGCCACTTCTACGGCAGCAGGCAACACGGGAAGCTGCTCGGGTGCTTCCAACTCAATATGCAGGTAGGGTGTTTCTTGTGCGGCTGCCAGTTGTTGAGTCGTTTTGGTCAAATCTTTTACCCGTTCCTGAATGGCTCCGAGCAGTCCCAATTCGTCCAAAGTAGGAGGACGCAAATCGTGTACCAGTGTACGGATTTCTTCGACAGTAAAGCGGATTACTTTTCGCAAATCTTCGAGAAGCAGTGTTGCTGTATCGGGGTCTGTCTTTACGTACTTCTCTGCGGTAGCAGCATTCAAGGCAAGCGCAGCCAGGCGAGGTGCAAGGTCATCATGCAGATTTCTGCGAATATTCCTTCGTTCCTCTTCACGAGCAAGGATCAGCTTTTCTCGGGACTCCTGCAGGTCTTGCGCCAGGTTTTTCATGCCGATCGTCATGGTTACGTTCTGAATAATAGGACCCGCCTGGCTCAATAGCACATCCAGCAATTTCTGATCCTCAGCGGTAAATGCTTCCCCCGGCGAGCGAGGCGCAACGTACAGTGTCCCCAGTTCTTCACCACGCTGGATAATTGGAAAAGAAGATAGATCATCGGTGCTTTCGCCGGAGATGGCCGTAAGTGTTTGGAGTCCATTGCTGTGAATCGAGATACAAACAAAGGGTAGACGAAGCGCATCCTGGATGGTTTGAACGACAACCTCCAGCATCGCCTCGGGAGCCATGGGCTTCACCAGATGATTGCCCAACTCAGTAAGAACGGCGTACGGATCATCGTGTCTTCCTTTCATCAGGCGATTGACGATGCGTTGCAAACGCTCCTTTAAAGGGGCGAAAATGACGGCAACAACTGAGGTTGCCAGCAACGAAATGACGAAATTGTCCTCTGTTCGAAAGAGTCGGCTGAGATATAGCACAGAGAAGGTATAGATGGCGACTACGCTAATCGATAGAGCTGAATACACAAGTGTTCGATTGACCAACGGATCGATGTCCCACAAACGACGTCGCAAAATAGCCAGCGTTAGCGTTGAAGGTATGGTCAACATCCCGAGCGAAAGGGCGATATTTAAATAAATATAAGTAAGGGGTTCCTTAACAACCGCAGGATCGAAAAAGGCGCTGATACCGATTAATCCAAGCATCGCAAAGGATACACCGTATACCACCCATTTGGTCTGTTGGCGTTCGGCAGGGCTTGATATTTTTAGATAGCGATAAAACTGAGTATAGATAAGAAGGATAGCTAACAGGATAATCCAGATTCCTTTTAGAGTTATCGGCCACTCGAGGTAATCCAGTTGTGTTCCAGGAAAGAGTATCCCCATGCCATAGCTAATTGTTAGGAAAGCGGTCACGTAGCCAGTCCATTTGGGAACGAATTGTCCATTTGGAAACAGGAAAAAGAATAGGTAGAAAGTGATCCATCCTGTCACTCCGATAAAGGAATGTACCGTACTCAACAATGGATTGCTCGTGACAGAAAGGGGAACCAGAGAAGGAAAGGTAGTACCAAATGATACCAACATGAGAGCCCCTAAAAGCCCTAACGGTTCATGAAAGCATTTCAGCAAAATGATGAGTGCAGCCGTATAAAAAAGAAAAATAAAGGCACTGTCGATGATGACAAACGATAGCGCATAGCTGTCAATGGTCATGTTGATTTTTGCCAGTTCGGTAACGGTTGTTGGCGGCGCTGGCTGGATTTCACACGGCTCAAGAATGCACTTGGCACGCAGGATGTCATAGTATTCCGAGATGCATCCGACGAAAACGATAGCTGTCATGAGGCAAAACAGAACAACAAAAAGTTGAAACAAAACGAGTTTTTTAGATTTACGCTCCAAACGAATCATTTGTCGCACCTTCCAAGTTGTTGTGACGAATGTAACAATTATAACAAGGAAGACAATTATTGGATATGCTACCGCTGTATGAACATGGAGTGTCGGATGGGTATTTCCTGCAATCATTCCTGTTGAATTAGGGAATCAGATGCTCTGTTGGTTGGGAATTCCCGACTGGTACGATTGTATAAACTCGATACCAACAACTGGAGGATGAAGGAAATGAAATACGAAACCGTGGTCAAATGGCTCGGAATGATTTGTCTGTTGGCTGGAATTGTCCGGATGGGAATGACCCCAACGGCTTACTTGTGGGGAACGGACAGTGTGCAGGAGCTGACGTTTGGCTTCATTGCCTGTATTTTAATGTCGGCTGGAACAATTGTTTTTTTCTTGGTGCAATCAAAAGAAACAGGAGTTATCGGATTTATTTCCACGCTGGGCATGATTGTAGGAAATATCATAACAACAGGGATGGTTTGGACGATCCTAGCCCTTGGCAGTGTGCCTGAGACAGAGAATATGGTTGTCACTATTACTCGGACAGTCATGATGGTTAGTTTTATGGTAGGGACATTGGTATTTACCATCGTAAGCTTTCGGGCAAAAGTATTCCCCAGGTGGATCGTATTCCTCTTCGTATTGATGCTGGGTTCCATGGCCCTTCCATTGGATGATAACAAATGGTTTGCGTTTTTCTGGGGATTGGCGTACGTTGGTTTTGGATACTGCGTCTGGGCAGGGAAGCTTGGGAAACAATTTGCCACAGAGGTGAGCGCCAGATAGCATGATGGGGAAAAGGAGCGAGGAAGTTGTATCAGGTTCGTACACATGACGATTGTTTTCTCATTTATGAATTGATTGATTCGAGCACAAATTCATGGGTCAAGGTAGCTCCAGAAAGAGGTGGACTAATCATCGGCTTTGGGGTACAGGGAGAAGAAATTCTCTATCTGGATAAAGCGACATTTGAACAGCCTGATACCAATGTGCGAGGCGGCATCCCCATTCTTTTTCCGACTTGCGGTCAATTGAGCAACGGGGGATACTCCCTTGACGGAGTCACTTATCCGCTTGGGAATCATGGATTTGCGAGAAATCTTCCTTGGACAGTCATTTGTACAGGTACCGATGGTGAAGCTTCTATTACTCTGCAATTAGAGAGCAATGAAGAAACACGGAAGTCATACCCGTTTGATTTTGAACTGACTTTTACGTATGCACTGCAAGGCAATAAGCTGCAAATCTTGCAAAAATACGAGAACAAGTCTGCTGAGGATATGCCTTTTTATGCTGGGTTTCATCCGTATTTTCTCTCTCAGGAAAAACATCTCGCATTCAAAACCGATGCAACCCGATATTTGGACTATAATGACATGCAAATTAAGCCGTATGAGGGCAGTATTGACCTTGGCAACATGAAGGAGTCACCCGTCTTTCTGGATGCACAGGAGAACAGAATCTCTGTATCACTTCCTCAAGCGAAACGAAAACTGACGCTCGAATATGGAAAAGAGTTCAAATATGTTGTGCTTTGGAGCGTCGAGGGGAAGGAATTCGTGTGTGTGGAACCGTGGATGGCAAAAGCCGATGCATTCAACACAGCGGAGGATGTAGTGATGCTCCATGCAGGGGATTCGCTGCACACGTACTTCAATATTACTTGTGATAAGTAGAGACTTGTGATGAGGAAGCATCTGTCAGGATACTCCGAGGCTGCAGCGCAAACAATAAGAGCAACTTTTGAGTAAAGGAGCACATCCATGGCAAACAACCCAAATACCAAGTTTAACAATAAACAAAATGCGGGAAACCAAACCAAAACATCCGGCACGAAGCAAAAGAGTGAGAAAGATAAAAATCTGAACATGCAAGACCAGCAGTAAAAACAGGTATTGATCATGAGAAGCTATCGTGGCATAAAGCTGGGTAGCTTTTTTGCTATGCAGAAACAAATAAAACAAAATAAAGGTACTTACTAATGTTTAGATACCGTGTTATCATAAGGGTGACATTATTAGGGAGTGGTGTATTTTATGACAGTACAAACCAATCAATTATCTGCAATAGACATTATGAAACAACGTCATTCCGTAAAATCGTACGATGCTTCACACCAAATGCCGCAAGAAGTACTAGAGGGTATTCTGACAGCAACAACTATGGCTCCATCGGCATGGAACCTGCAGCATTGGAAATTTCTTGTGATTCAGGATCAGGCGCAAAAAGAAAAGTTGTTAAAGATCGCCTATGGGCAAAAGCAAACTGTTGAGGCATCTGCGGTGATAGCAGTTTTAGGGGATTTGGAAGCCAACCGCAACGCCGAGCAAATTTACAGTGCGGCGGTTACCAGTGGAATGATTACCGAAGAAATCAAGCAGACGTTGGTTTCACAGATTAATCGGGCGTATGAAAGCAAAGAAACGGCACGTGATGAAGCCAATCGGAATGCATCCCTTGCTGCGATGCAGCTCATGCTGGCTGCTAAAGCATACGGATACGATACATGCCCGATGGGTGGATTTGACCGAGAGCAATTGATTGAAGCATTCAATATTCCAACTCGATATATGCCTATCATGCTGATTTCTGTCGGCAAAGCAGCTAAACCAGCTTATCCTTCCAGCCGCTTCTCACTGGATCAAGTGGTAGTGAAGGAAACGTTTTAATCGTATCAAACCAAAAACCGACGTCCACGATTTCGTGAGCGTCGGTTTTTTGCTTGTGTCGGGGGGTTCTTATCCTAAAGCCTGATCATTCTTTCTTTTCAGCGAGCCTGTCAGAATAAAGCTTGTAGCCAATCCGGCGATCAGGCCCCAGAAAGCGGAACCGATCCCAAACAGTGTAATACCAGAGGCAGTGACCAGGAAGGTGAGCAATGCACTTTCCCGTTGAGATGTATCCTCCATGGCCGATGACAGGCTGGATGAGAGGGAGGCAAACAGGGCGATACCAGTCAGAGCAGTAATCAACTCTTTGGGAAAAGAAGAAAATACGGAGGTAATCGTCGCTCCAAACATGCCGAACAGCAGATAAAAAGCACCGCAGGAAATACCGGCAATATAACGTTTGGCAGGGTCGATATGCGCTTCCTTTCCCGTGCAAATGGCAGCGGTAATCGCAGCCAGATTAATCCCGTGTGAACCAAAAGGAGCAAGCAATACAGAGGCAATCCCCGTGACAGAAATGAGCGGGCTGGTCGGGGTTTGATACCCTTCTGCACGGATGACACTGATGCCGGGAGCATTTTGCGAAGCCATTGTGACCATACACAAAGGAATCCCGATACCAATTAACGCATCAAGAGAGAAGGTCGGCATTGTAAAGACAGGCTGAACCAGTTCAATGGGAACTTGACCAATATGTAAACGCCCCAATGAGTAGGCGATCAAGACGCCCACTGCCAGCGTCCCAACCACGGCGTAGCGGGGAAAGAGGCGTTTGCAAATCAGGTAACAAACGATCATGGGTAGTGCAAGTATCGGTAATTGTTGCAAAGAGACGAATACATCAATACCGAATTTGAGCAGGATACCAGCGAGCATGGCTGTCGTGATGGATTGGGGGATCTTTTGCATGATGGAAGAAAACAGTCCCGTCACTCCTAAAAAGGTAATGATCAGTGCAGAGAAAATAAAAGCACCGACGGCATCTGTATAGGAGTAGGAAACCAATCCGGTAACCAGGAGAACAGCTCCCGGTGTCGACCAGGCCGTTATCACAGGCGCCTTAAACCAGGCACTGAGCAGGATACCTGTTAATCCGCTTCCAATCGAAATTGCCCAGATCCATGAAGACAATTGGGCATTGCTCAGATTTGCCGATTCGGCAGCCTGAAAGATGATCAGGAGCGGACCAGCATAAGAGACCATGGTAGCGATAAACCCGACAACGATCGCTGAGAGAGAGTAGTCCTTTTTTATATTTCCTACAATGGAATAGGCGTGGGAGTGGTAACCTTTCATATACTGTCCAGCTCCTTCATGACTGTAAATAATAGAAATTTACCACAATTTCCACAGTTCGCGCAATTAGAAAAATCCTCTCACGAAAATTTGGCTATTGATAGAATCCCTGTTCAGCAGCATAACGACCCCAATGCGGACGACTTCCATCCCGATCGACAAACCCGTATTCATCTGACAAATCCCACGAGGTTAATATCTTTCCTGACTTGGCAAAAATGTTGGGATCAGCGGCCAATGCTGCAACGGCTTTCCCAATATAGTGTGGAGTTTCTGACTGTAGAAAATGCGGTTCAACCTTGGCCGCCTCTTGCCAATTCTCTTCAGTCACTCCGAAGTGATCCAGCATGGCTTCCGAACGAAGGAATCCCGGCGATAAGGCAACTGCTGTAATGTTGTGTGGACGAAGATCTTCTGCCATGGACTGGGCAAGATGAATAGTTGATATTTTTGCCAGGCTGTAATACAAATTGCCTCTGTAGCGATAGTCGAAGCCATCCGTAATCTCGATGATCAGTCCACTTTTGCGGGCGACCATCAACGGTGCAGCGTAGTAACTGGTAATCATATGAGAGAAAACGGCTCGCTCTTGCATCAACAATCCGTTTGAGAGTGAGTGCTCAAAAAAAAGTTTGCCCCACTCCGTAAGCAGATCACCGCCCCATACATCGTTTACGAGAATATCGAGTTGTCCGTTTTGCTCTTGTTTCACCTGTTCAAATAATACCCGAACCTGATCTTCCACGGTATGATCGACTCGAACAGGAATGCCGTGTCCCCCCAATGAATTGACCAGTTCCGCCGTTTCATCGATGGTTTCTGTCCGTCCCATACTGGAGGGGTTTCCCCGCACACTGCGCCCTGTCACATAGACGGTTGCTCCTGCTTCGCCCAGCATCATGGCGATCCCACGTCCTGCACCTCGTGTCGCACCTGCGACGACTGCGACTTTTCCATGCAAAGGTTTCAAGGCCCTCACTCCTATTTGAAAAAATATCGTTCTCAGGTTCAGTATAGCCAACCATATATGTCATCGAATGTCATATATCTGTGATACACTTTTTTTAATCGATAGGAATTTATAAAATTTTACCCTATCGACATAAGTGGTCGACTAAGCGCAACATCCTTGTTGCATCGTCGACACTAGCACTTCGTGTGCGTCGCACGGCTCTGCTGTCGCCAAAGGCTCGGCAATCGCCGAGTTTTCTAATCTGGAAAAAAGGCTGGAGGAATGAGTCATGAGAGCGGATCGCTTGCTGCTTATCTTATTGTTGCTGCAAAATCACCAAAAAATGACGACACGTGAGCTTGCCCGAAAGCTTGAAGTCTCCGAGAGGACGGTCATTCGTGATATGGAAGCACTGAGTGCAGCAGGAATCCCGGTATTTGCTGAGAGAGGCGCTACAGGTGGATGGGCACTGACGGAAGGCTACCGAACCAGTTTGACAGGGATGAAAAGAGAAGAAATTGTCTCCCTGCTTCTTGTGAAACCAACGGATACTCTTCGTGATCTGGGGCTGTCAGATAATTTCGAGACAGCTTATCAAAAGCTGCTTGCAGCATCGCCCAGTGCCCTTCGTCAGGATGCAGAGCTGGTTCGGAGGCGAATTCATGTGGATGGGGCAGGCTGGCACAAGTCCAATGAATCCTTTCCTCATTTATCTGTCGTTCAGGAAGCGGTTTGGGAAGGGCGAAAGCTATGCATCACCTACCAGCGGGGAGACGAGCAAGTCGAGCGAGTCATCCATCCATTGGGTCTGGTAGCCAAGCGAAGCACGTGGTATGTGGTCGCAGAAACAGAAGGGGAGTTGCGCACGTATCGAATCTCCCGGATTGTGGAGGCACACATGCTGGATGAAGGTTTTGAGCCGCCCGTTGGTTTTGAGCTGGCAGCGTATTGGGAAGAGTCTACACAGCAGTTCAAAGCGAATTTGCCTCGTTACCCAGCACGAGTGAACATAAAAGACTCGATCATTGAGCGCATTTCATCCGAACGATTTGTGAAGGTACTCCAAATGGGGACGATGAAGAACGGGTGGGTAGATGCAGAGCTTGAGTTCAATACATTGGAATCCGCATGCCAGATCATTCTTGGATATGGCTCGCATATTGAAGTGCTTGAGCCAATTGAGCTGCGTGATGAGGTGATCTCCAATGTAAATGCTATTGTGGAATTATACCAATTGCAGGAAACCTAAGCATCCCCATTCCGTATCACAAGTTAAAAGAGAGAAAGCAGGAAATCGCATGACTAAATTTGGGACGTTTTTTGGCTTGTTGAAAAAAAACATTCATAATATCAATTCGCCACACAGCTATGAAGCTGGAGATTTAGAAATTTTCTGCCCACACTGCAAACATAACAAGTTTTATCATGACTACCGATTATTAAATTCAGCCGGAATGACCTTTTTCAAACTTGATTTTGCCAATAAGGAAGCTCATGTGCTGACATGTGCCAGATGCGGTCATATCCAGTGGTTTGGCTTAAAAATATACAAGATTGATTAGGCTGCAAACACTTCAAAGGGAATTGACGGAAAGAAACCAAAGATGCTATAAGAGGGTAATATAATTGCCAGCAGCAGAGAAAGGAGTTTCGACCATGACATCCTTTACCAATCAAGCAAATGGGGTTTTTCCTTCTGTTTGTCCCCTGGATTGTCCGGACCAATGCGGTCTTTTGATCCATAAAGAAGACGGAAAAATTACGAAAGTTCAGGGTGATCCGAATCATCCGGTTACACAGGGAGCAATTTGTAATAAGGTTCGGAACATGCCTTCTCGCATTTATGATCCGAACCGGCTTCAGTATCCGCTGAAGCGGGTTGGAGCCAAAGGTGAGGGAAAATTTGAGCGAATCAGTTGGAAACAGGCGATTACCGAAATTACCTCTCACTGGAAACAACTCATCGAAAGCGTTGGCCCTGAAGCAATTATGCCGTACAGTTTCTATGGAAACATGGGGCGGATTGGGACAGAAGGAATGGATCGCCGCTTTTTCAATCGATTGGGCGCAACCAAACTGGAGCGAACGATCTGCCAATCGGCAGGAACAGAAGGCTACAATTATACAATGGGAGCTGCTCTGGGGATTGACCCGGAGGACACCATTCATTCTAAGCTTATTATCATGTGGGGAATCAATACAGTAAGTACCAATATGCATCAAGTGGTTCTGGCGGAGAAAGCACGCAAAAACGGAGCCAAAATTATCGTGATTGACGTACACAAGAACCAGACGGGGCGTATGGCAGACTGGTTCATTCCGATCATGCCAGGTACAGATGGGGCACTTGCGCTTGGACTCATGCATATCTTATTTGCTGAAAAGCTGGTAGATGAAGCGTTCCTGCGAGAATATACCGTTGGATACGAAGAGCTTCGGGAACACGTGAAGCAGTACACCCCTGAGATGGTTTCGGCCATTACCAAAGTTCCCGTAGAAGATATTTATCGTCTTGCTCGTTTGTATGGCGAGACAACGCCTTCCTACATCCGCATCGGGAACGGCCTTCAGCACCATGATAACGGCGGGATGAACGTCAGAACCATTGCCTGTCTTCCGGCCTTAACTGGACAGTGGCTTCACAAGGGAGGCGGAGCAATCAAGGGGAACGGTGGGTATCTCGATACGAATACAGCAGCACTCCAGCGCCCGGATTTACTCGAAAATCCACATACACGCTCTGTGAACATGATTCAGTTAGGCGCTGCATTGCTTGAACTCGATCCTCCGATTCGCTCTCTTTATGTATATAATTGCAATCCTTCAGTCGTGGCGCCCGAAGCGAATAAAGTAAGGCAAGGTCTGGCACGAGAGGATTTGTTTACAGTCGTCCATGATATGTTCCTGACAGAGACGGCTATGTTTGCGGATATTGTTTTGCCTGCGACATCCTCGTGGGAGAATACCGATTTTTATCGATCATACTGGCATCACTATGTACAAATTCAACAGCCAGTGATCGAGCCATGTGGAGAAAGCAAGTCGAACGTGGACGTTTTCCGTCTGCTGGCACTGGGGATGGACTATGATGACTCTGCCTTTTTTGATACAGAGGAAGCCATCATCCGACAAGCATTGGATCATCCAGCGAATCCTTATATAGCCAATATCACCTATGAAGAGTTGCTGGCCAAACAGTTTGTGAAAGCAGATGTGAAGCCGCTCTTCCCGGGCAAATTACAGACGCCAAGTGGCAAGATTGAGTTGTATTCAGAGGCGTTGGCAAACATTGGCTTCCAGCCGCTCCCTACGTACACACCGCTCGCAGATGATGGAGAAGCGCCATTTATGTTCTTGCCAGTGCCAAATCACAACTTCCTTAACTCCACCTTTTCCAACAATGCCAAGCACATCCAGATGGAAAAAGCAGCACAGCTTCACATGAATGTAGCGGATGCAGAACAATTAGGCATCCAACATGGAGACACGGTGAAGGTATGGAATGAACGGGGAGAATGTGAGATGGCTGCCTTTGTGGGAGAGAATGTGCTTCCAGGTGTTGTGGTTAGCCAAGGGCTCTGGGCCGATTTGCCGGATACCAAATGGACCGTAAATGCTCTGACACCTGATCGGATTGCTGATATGGGTGGAGGTGCCGTGTTCTTTTCCGGGCGTGTGCATGTGGGTAAAATCGAGGTGAACAAATGACTGTTCACATTGTTGGAATTCCTTCGTTTTCGGGGGCACTGTACTCCGGTACAGAGATGACACCCGCTGCGCTAAGAACAGCAGGGCTAGTAGATAAATGCAAAGAGCAGGGAATTGCTTGCGAGGATAAAGGGGACATCACTCTTCCGCCCTATTTGCCAAGACACAACATAGCTCCTGTACGCAATTGGCCAGCACCAGGAATGGTATGGGATGCGATACGAAAAGAGGCACAAGGTTGGTTCCAAACGGATACATTCACTTTAATCATTGGGGGAGACTGTAGCGTCATCGTAGGGACAGCGGACAGTTTGCAACAGATATACGGAGAAGATGCTTACCTGATTGTTCTCGATGGCCATGTCGATGTTATCAAACCAGATGCATCCCGAACAGTCGGTGCAGCGGGCATGGGGTTGTGGTTTCTGACGAGTGATCAGGATATATGGTGGAAAAAGACTGCCTGCTTCCCAGCAGAACGTATTCACATTCTAGGCTGCCATAGCATACCCGAAGACACATGTAGTATTTCCGTTACTGGTTTGGATGAGCTTAGACAAAAAGGGATTGCTTGTGAAATGCGAAATCTGTTAAATACAATTCCGCCAACTGCCAAAATACTACTTCATTTTGATGTAGATGTCTGCAATAA
This sequence comes from Brevibacillus nigriterrae, assembly GCF_049846925.1. Classification (NCBI taxonomy): domain Bacteria; kingdom Bacillati; phylum Bacillota; class Bacilli; order Caryophanales; family Paenibacillaceae; genus Brevibacillus; species Brevibacillus nigriterrae. The sequence continues at coordinate 51,244 of NZ_JBNCMT010000012.1, read as the reverse complement.
AGAAGTGATGTCATCAGCATACTCTCCAAGTGACAGAGGCTTATCACTGGAGGAAGTCAAAGAACTTCTTTTGTTACTGCTAAAAGATAAACGGGCAATTGCCCTTGAAGTCACAGAGTTTTCTGGGATTCGCGATATGGATGGTTCGCAAGCCAATCAATTGGCACAACTGCTAGCCGATGTGCTTACAGCAAGATAAGATCGCTTTCGTACTAGCATAGAGAAAAGACTCTTGGCAATGAATGTTGCCAGGAGTTTTTTGTTTTGTTTTGTTTTACAATCGTTGAAATTCAAAATTTATTCACATTCTCTTTGTTTCAAAGCAAATGTTAACGGGAATTGTTACCTACGTAACACGAGAAAAAACAGCAAGGGGAATCATTATGAGAATTTCAACGATGTTAAAAATCATGACGATTGCATTTGTTACACTCATTATTATGACTGTTTCGTGCGTGATCCAGTTGAATTCAAGCTATGAAAAGGAACGCATGACAACATCCACACAGGCAGAATTGAAGCAACTCGGAATTGACCTTGCCAATGCTTCTGATTATTTAACAAATGAAGCCCGCAGGTATAGTGTATTCGGGGATAAAAAGCATTTCGACAATTATTGGCGTGAGGTAAATGAGACAAAAACTCGTGACCGTGTCGTTGCCAGACTGATCGAATTGCATGCCCCTCAGGAGGAACTCGATTTAATTCAACAGGCCAAACAAAATTCTGACGCTCTGATCGCGATTGAAGATGAATCAATGAAGGCAGTGGAAGTAAAAGACCTGGACAAGGCTCGTAATTTGATGTTTGGTGAAGATTATGACCAGAAAAAAAGCATTATCATGAAGCCTATTGAAGAGTTTCAACAAAAAATGAATAGCCGTGCAGAGGCCGAGGCAGATCGAGCGAAACAGCAAACGAGTAATTATCTGATTGTACTTAGTGTCTTGGTAGGACTATTCGCAGTCATTTTGTTAAGTACAGTGATTGTTCTTTTCAGAAAATTAAGACCGCTTGTGGTTGTAGCCAATCGAATGCAGGAGCTTTCAAATAATGAAGGGGATTTGACCAGTCGCATACATGTGAAGAGTAAAGATGAGATCGGTCAGTTGGCAACTGGTTTCAATGCATTTCTGGACAATCTCCAAAACATGATCCGGAAAATTAATTCCTCCGTTTTGCAGGTTGCGTCTTCTGCAGAACAGTTGACTGCCAGTGCAGAGCAAACAAGTAGTGCAACAGAAGAAATTGCAACAACGATTCAGGACATGGCTACAGGTTCGGAACAACAGGTAGAAAGTGTCCACAGAGGATCCAGGACGATCAAGGAGATGACGAGTGGAGTCAAAGATATTTCCCTGTTGGCAGATGATGTTGCTTCTTTAACGACGACGGCAAATGCTGTTTCCGTGGAAGGTGACCAATCGATTCAACATGCGGTCACGCAAATGAAAGCCATCCATACAACCATCCTGGATTTGTCAAAGATCGTAAAGGGCTTGGGAGAACAGTCCAAAGAAATTGGTCAAATCATCGAAGCAATCACCAGTATCGCATCTCAGACAAATCTTCTCGCCTTGAATGCTGCGATTGAAGCAGCACGTGCGGGGGAACACGGAAGGGGATTTGCTGTTGTAGCGGATGAGGTACGCAAATTAGCAGAACAATCCTCCGGTTCTGCACAACAAATTGCCAATCTGATTACAACGATTCAGATCGAGACACAAAAAGCAGTAGATGCGATGGAAAAAGGAACAAATGAAGTGTCAGAAGGAATCCATGTAGTAAATGCGGCAGGTCAGTCCTTTGCTCATATCCATAGTGCCGTAAATAATGTAGCTGCAAAAATTGATCAGGTCTCCACATTATCCCGGGGGGTATCCACTGGTACGGAGCAGGTGGTTCAATCCATTAGTCAAATTCAGATTGTGTCAGAAGCGGCTGCGTCCGGTACGCAAAATATTTCTGCAGCATCAGAAGAACAATTGGCATCTATGGAAGAAATCACGTCGTCAGCTACTGCATTAGCGAAAATGGCAGTAGAGCTGCAAGATATGGTTGGAAAATTTAAAGTGTAAACGGTAAAAACAGAAGTCATCCTTCAAACAGGGTGACTTTTTTCATTCGGTCATTCACTTGCCATTACCTCAGCACGCTAACAATCTGCATCACAAAAGACACAACGACAATCGATTGACCTACGCCGCTCAATAGACCTGTAACGACACGCAGGGGATTCGTACTCTCCCGCCACTTGAGAGTTTGCGTGATGCCATCAATCAGCATGGGAATTTGCATCATCAATCCGAGGTACAACGGAACAGAAGAGTAGAATAATAGAAGTAGTGGGAGCGTGGCATACCCTGCTAGAATGGAAGTACATCTCGCACAGAGAGGCATTTGCCTCCCGTTAATAAACAAGGAGCGCTGGGGGAGACGATGACAGGGAAATCTCATGTTAGTTCCCACAGTCCGGACCGTTACAATCACAATCGAAGACGTCTCCACAATCTACGCCGATGCAGTCGTATGTATTTCTACTTTTACGAGAATACAGAGCGATGGTAAAAACAACCAGTAAAGCACCCAAGACTAACAATATGACTCCCCAAATGTCAGACCCGACACCAATCAGGTAAAATCCACTTAAGAAACAAATCAGGATTGCCATGAGCAAAAGAAAAAACAAGCGAATCACCCTTTCCAAAAACATACTTGAGAAGGATTTACTTCTACGAGCATCAATTGTAAACTAATTTGGAAAAAAATCCAAATTAATTAAATGTTTTGTATGTAACACTTGTCAGGCGGGCCCCTACTGATGAAATGGGCCCATTTTTCTTCTCTCTTGCAAGGTAAGATTATTTAGAAAAGGTGAGAACGCATGCGGAAAATGATCAGTTTGTTTACTCTCATGCTGTTGATTTTGACAGGTTGTATGAATGAAGTTTCAACAGCCAGCACGCCAACAGCGCCAGCTTCACAAAAAGCGCCAGACTCACAATCGGCAGCAACAGCGCCAGCCCCTGCCCCTGCTCCGACTTCCCTGTATCCGTTCATGGATAAACAAAGGGGAGGCTCTATTTTGTGGGGATACATCGACCAGGAGGGACGAGAAATCATCAAACCCACTTACATCGGTGCAGAGCCTTTTAATGAGCTGGGATATGCAATTGTCAGTAGTGGCACTAGTGTAAATGATTACAAGTACGGATTAATCGATAAAACAGGCAAATACGTGCTTCAGCCGATTTACGAGTACTTGAATCATTTTGATCGGGATCTGTATACAGCGACCACCCCTGATGGAGTTAAATTGTTGAAGGCAACAGGGGAAGAAATCGTAAATCTTAAAGGAGGTACCATTGGAGAGCTGTCCAACGGGCTGGCTGTGTTTACTCAGAACGAGCGCAGCGGGTATCTCGATCATACGGGGAAAACGGTCATATCCGCCAAGTACAAGTATGCGAATCCATTTAAAGAAGACAAGACAGTGGTGGTACTTCCCGATGGCATCCACGCACTCATCAACAAAAAAGGGGAAGTCATCCAAAACCTTACCTTCACAGAAGAACAAGCAGGAATTCAGGAGTTCCGCGAAGGATTGGGGATTTATGCTGATAAAAATTCGTCTAAATACGGCTTTATTCAAGAGAATGGCAATATCTCGATTCCGGCCCAATTTAGCGGTGTCTCTCCTTTTGAGCACGGACTATCTGTAGTTGAACTGGAATTTGCCGGCAATAAAGTGGGATTGATTAATACCAAAGGACAGTTTGTCGTTCCTGCCGAGTACACATCCATCACGAGCTTGAAGAACGGCTTGTGGGCCGTTGGCATGGGAAGTGAAGAATTGGGCTATCTTAGCAGTGCTCCACAATCCTATGCCATCATAGACAGCAGTGGTCAATACCTGACTGACTTTATTTATGACATGGTGGAGCCGTTTCAAGGGGAGTATGCGGTAGCACAGGCTGATGTATCGACCTTCTTCATCGATCAAAAGGGCAAGAAAGTAGATGAGCTTCCTGCATTCGAAGGAGTCGGTACAGCGACAGTAATGGGAGATGTCATTTCAGCAACCATTGATAACCGACTGCAATACGTGAAGCGGGATGGCAAAGTCATTTGGCAGGAGAGGTACCTTTTAGACCTGGGGTCAGGCATTACGGTTGCAGAAGCAAAGGTCCGCTCCGGTCGAAACTATTTGGCCTACTACCCTGTTATCGAAGGAATGAAAGACAAAGCGGTTCAACAGAAGATCAATGAAATTCTGAAACACAAGGTAATTACCGATGAAGATTCAAGTGATACCGAAACAACATTTGATTTCGCCATTGAAATGCAGAAAAAAGACCTGCTGGTTGTTCAAATCAACAGTTATTCCTATCCCTATGGGGCAGCACACGGGATGCCAGGGCTTGAATACAAACATATAAACTTGCGTACAGGTACATTGTTTAAACTAAAAGACCTGTTCAAGGCAAACAGTGATTTCGTCCAAAAGCTGAACCAGCAAATTATTCAGCAGATGAAAACAAAGGGTGAGGATTTGGGGGTATTCCCTGAGACGCTCGACAATTTCGCTGGCATAACGGAGGATCAAGGCTTCTACATCAAGGACAACATTCTGCACATTTACTTCTATCCTTACGAAATTGGTTCGTATGCGGCAGGGTTCATCACATTCCCTATACCACTGGATCAACTGAAACAAATTGTTGACACGGACGGCGAATTCTGGAAATCTTTTCAGTAACTAAAATTTTCTACCAAACGGAGGCGACAGGATGTATCCATCAAAACTGAGAGAAGGCGATGAAGTTCGCGTGATCTCTCCAAGCACCAGTTTATCTGCCCTTGCCCCGGACCAAAGAGCAATTGCGGTAGAGCGATTGGCGAGTGCAGGGTTACGGGTTTCTTTTTCCGAACATGCCGAAGAGTGTGATCGATTCCAGTCCTCCTCGATTGAATCGAGAGTTGCTGATCTTCACGAAGCGTTCCGTGACAATAATGTCAAAGCCATTCTTACGACGCTTGGCGGTCATAACTGTAACCAGCTCCTGCGTTACCTTGACTACGATTTGATAAAACAAAATCCCAAAATTCTCTGTGGGTATTCTGATATTACGGCTCTCCAAAATGCCATTTATGCCAAAACAGGCCTCGTCACGTATTCAGGGCCCCATTTCTCGACGTTTGGGATACTGAAAGGAAATGAATACACCCGTGACCATTTCGAGAAGTGTCTGATGCAGGATGACCCTATTGAAGTGCTTGCATCCCCGGAGTGGAGCGATGACAGATGGTATCTCGATCAACAGAATCGCATCTTTATTCCTAATGACGGCCCTTTTGTGATTAACGAAGGGGAAGCGACAGGCACATTGATAGGGGGAAATCTCTGCACGATCAATCTGTTGCAAGGCACAGAGTACATGCCTGATCTTCGTGACTCTATCCTGTTTGTAGAAGATGATAACGTGGTGGATGCGAAAACCTTTGACAGGGATCTCCAATCGCTGATTCATCAACCAGGCTTTGACGGGGTAAAAGGAATCGTGATAGGGCGTTTCCAAAAAGAATCGAGAATTTCCAAAGAAGACCAGATTGCCATCGTTTCGTCCAAAAAGGAACTAAGCAAGCTTCCCGTCGTAGCTGACGTCAATTTCGGCCACACGTCACCGATTATCACATTCCCAGTGGGCGGGGTTGTACGAATCAGGGCTAGAGACGGGGAAAGCCAAATCATCATCGAGAAGCATTAAAACATCACAATATCATTCGTTGATACTGAAAGGGGGATTGAAATGGACAACAAAATGACGGGCACAGGGCAGGAAGGAAGCATGGCAGATATTGGAGGATATCATCTTTTCTATCGACTCAGCGGTACGAAGGGCGACAAACCAATAGTCATTCTTGAACCGGGAATAGGGTTGACGTCGAAAACGTGGAGACACGTGGAAGCGGGATTGGCAGCATTCACAAGTGTACTGGTGTATGATCGTGCGGGGCTGGGAAATAGTGAGCGAGGCGATCAACCACAGCATAGCAAGCAAATCGTGGCGAATCTGCGAGCATTACTTACTGAGGCAGGCATTCAGCCGCCCTATATTCTGGTCGGTCACTCCTTTGGCGGGATTAACGTCCGCCTGTTCGCCAATTCATTCCCCGAAGAAGTGGCAGGTGTAATCCTTGTCGATACTAGCCATGAAGATCAGGAACAGCGAATGGTACCACTTTTACCGGAAAGCGCTCAGCAGGTGTACTACAGCCAGCTCTCCAAAGAGGCGACACATGAGGAATTTCTCGAAAGCTTCGAGCAGGTGCGAGCAGTCAAATCATCGCTCGGCGATCTGCCTCTGTACGTGATCTCCGCGGGAAAACAGGAATATCACTCGGAAGAATCGTACCGAAATTGGGTACAGATGCATCAGGAGCTTTTACAACTGTCATCCAGAAGCAAGTATTTCATTGCTGAGAACAGTGGACATAATATCCAGAAGGAACAGCCGGAAATCATTATCAAAGCGGTTGAAGAAATGATAGGCGAGCTATATCTATAATAGGCGAGCTATAACCCAAGCAAAACCCGACGTTGTAATCCACGAGGTCGGGTTTTTTCCTTTTGCTTGAGCCCTTCAAGTCTTTTCATGTCAGGCACCAGCCAACTGGCTTAATGTCTCCTGATCAAGTATGCGCACGATCCGTTTGTTAACGGAGAGGATTCCTTGTGACTCAAATTGAGCCAGTTTGCGGCTTAACGTCTCTGGGGTCGTACCAATGATCAGCGCCAGTTCCTTCTTGGCCGCAGGCAGTCGAAACTGGTTGTCAACAGTGCTGTCCTTGCTCTGAAGATAAAACAACAGCTTGGCCAGACGTCGTTCCACTTCATACAGATGAAGGGCTCCTGCCCACTCATCGGCTTGCTGTAGCAGCTCGCTCATTGCAAGCAGGAACCGATACGTCATGGCAGGATTCTGTTCCATTAATGGTTTGAAATCATCTCGATGAATCCGGCAGACGACAGCAGGTTCAATGATCTCGGCATTGGCATAATGCTTTTTATCCTGCAACAAGGCGAATTGACCAAAGAAATCACCAGGAAATAAAAAACGAATGATATGTTCTTTCCCATTGTCAGCTACCTTTGACAGCTTGATGAGTCCCTGATTCAAGACGAACAAGGATTCAGACTGCTCAGCCTCCCGAAACACGAAGTCCCCTCTCTCATATCCACGGGAGTGAGTCACGGACTGGAGCAGTTCGATCTCCTGATCTGTCAGGTTCTGAAAGATCGGCACACGACGAATACAGGAGTGGTGGTGGGAACACTCGCTTTTCTCTTTGCACATGGTTTCTATTTCTCCTTACACGCATTTTTCACTATGACCATAGTAACAAGATGGGGAGAAAATCTTCGTGATAAATTTCACAAAAAAATCGTAAAACTTGATCCAGATCAAGTAAGAGCATGTCGTCATCTGGCATAGTAGGAAATGTAGATGAGAGATGCGAGAGAAGCTCAGCAACTAGAGGGGGAGACGAGAATGAGTAACTTTACGTTCGACGATATGAAGAAAATCAACCGAAAAAAATTGGGTGATACCGTACCTTTGGAGCTGTTTCGGACGATTCGCCTGATCGGGATGTACCAGGGGCTGCCCATGGGTGGGAAGGGAACAACTGTGACAGTGGGCCGCAAGATCGGAGAAAGCCTCCCCGTCAAAACGCTGCAAGACATCCTGGATTTCTTCGAGAAATCACGAATCGGGATACCGAAAATCGTCCACCAGGATGACAAAAGTATCCGCATCGTTGTCGATGATTGCTTCTGCAAAGGGTTGCCTGTGGCAGATGAGAAGATGGTTTGTGATCTCGAGGGAGCGATTCTGGAGGGAGCGGCTGCGAAAGTACTGAACCGCAAAATAGCCGTCCGAGAAACAAAATGCAACGTAAGTGGACATGAACATTGTGAATATGAAATCCGCTATTTATCCATATAATCTTACTAATAGAAGGAGCTATTGATGATGCTGGATGTAACGTACAAAGGAAATATTGCTGTTTTGGATGTTCGTGAACGGATTCAACGTGGGGAGCACCCAAGACAGGAGATTCTTCAATTCGTAAAAGAGGCAAAACATGGGACAGTCATTGAAATTCATCTGCCGATTTATCCCAAACCGCTGATTGACGCATTAGAATTAATTGGTATTCAGTCGATTATCAATTCACTGGGACCGAACCACTTTCGAATGATGTGTGTCAAGATCTAGGAGAAAGGACGATCCGAAATGCAAACCTATTCTTTACACTTTTCTGATACCTTTATTGAACCAATTCTTGATAATGTGTTTACCAAAGTAATCAAGTTCTCCTTTGAGAAAGGCAAAGAGCTGCAAAAACATAAGACCTCCAGCGATATTTTCGTTACAGTACTGGAGGGGCATATCCGGTTTCAGGCGGAAGAGGAAATTACGTTAAAGGCTGGGGATATGGTCACACTGGACAAATATATAGAGCATTCCATTGTCGCTTTAGAAAAGAGTGTTGTTCTGGTGGTTCTGACACCAAGCCCGTCGTTTCACTCGATTTTTAAGCCGATTGCTGAATAGTGAAGCATAAGTAAAAGGAGAACCCTGGATCATTAGGGTTCTCCTTTTCATATTTGTAGATGAACGGTTAATAGCGTCTGTCCCTGCGGCGCCGACAACATTCTGGAGGACAAAGCCGACAGATGTCAGGACATCTTCTTCTAGGTGGTCTTCTTCTGGGCGGAAATTGACCAGGAAATTGTTGAACAGGCCATGCTTCATTGTATTGGTACGGTTGCTGCTCTGGCCATTGATCAGGATAATTGTACATCAACAACCCTCCTTTTTACTTACATAGTGATGGTATATTCAATGTCACATTAGACTGTATAGACAAGTACCGTCCGTTTAGAAAAAAAGATTGTAACTCTTCTCAAGCAAAAGGAGCTCTCCGCAGTACTCTGGGAGTGCTCCTTTTTTTATAAGTTCGTGGCCCCGCCCGATGCCAGCTATCTTCTTGTGTCGGGTGGGTTTTCTTAACGAGTAACTTTCCCTGTTTTCAAATCAATGGTGAGATTGTTGTCACGTGGGCTTGGGTCGTTCAGAAGGGAGGTTAAGGCATTGCCAAGCAATTGAGTCATAGGATCCGAGGAAGCTTGCATACCCTCCACGATTGCTTTGGTCTGTTTATCCATTCGTTCATCACCTTGATAATGGGCAACCATAGCATTAACCAATAGTGCTTTTACCGTTATGGAAGGAGCTACTTCCGTATTGGCAAGTTTCTCTGCTGCTGCAATTGCATCTTGCGGAGGCATTCCTTGTTCAATCAGCACGCCTGCCAACATCTGAGGAACCAGTCCGTTTAATCCGGCAATCAGGAATTCCTTGGCATAGGCAGGGAACTTTTTACCGCCCATATCGTAATCGATATCTGTAATTTTTTTTGTGCGGATCGTCATTTTTTCATTTGGTGTTACTTCAACAATTCGATAAGGAGACGGATAGGTTAACAGGGAACCTGTTTCAATATCGAATAAGAAATGATCATTATCCACTTCCTTCTTCACAACGTCGTTGGCATGGAAATGTCCGGAGAATACTACTTTTAAACCGGCTTCCGCCAATTCTTTCGAAACGTCCTCCCAGTCATCCACTACATAATCTTTGAATAATTCCTCCTGCATCGAGAAGTGTTCAACTATACCGTGATGCATCATGCCAATGACGAATTTATCCTCATTCTGGGCTTGCTCCAACTGTTCTTTTATCCAGTTTAAGCGTTTGCTGGAGAAGGCACCGCCTGTTTTGGGATAATTATCTTCTTTATTTGTGTCATAGAGCGCAGAATCCATCACGAGAATTCGCAAACCTTCCACTGGTTCTACTACATAGCTCAGGGAATTACGGTCTTTAGCAATTGCTTCACTGTATCCGAAGTCCTTGTACAAGCTTTTGAACCGAGAAGGAGTGACCTGTTGAACGGGAGTTGTTTGGTCACCCTCAAACTTAACGGCATGTGGATTGTTAATATCATGGTTACCGTCAATAACGAATACTTGCTTACCCGCCTCTTCAAGCTGCTTGAGGTATTCAGTAAATTGCTTGTGGCTGATGTATTCTCCGTCTTTCGTCAGATCACCAGAGACGAGAACAAGATCAACATCGCTTTTTTTGATCGCTTCCACTGCTGATTCAAGAATTGCTTTGCTTTCAGCTAACAGCTTGCGATCGCCGGCCAAATATTTCTCGAAGGCCTCTCCTGATGTACCCAGCTCTGGAGCATAGTAGTGAGGGTCTGAGAAGATGGCAATTTTGACAGCTTCTTTTGATGATTTGGTAGATTTTGCTTGAATTACTGGGGGGAATACAGCACTGGCAAGAAGTGTTGTGCTAAGTAAAGTAGCCCAAAAATACTTTTTCACACAAAATATCTCCCTTCAATAAAAAATAGAGCTCTATGTATTCTTAGGACATTATATCGTGGCCCCCCAAAAATAATGTTGAGATAGAATAAAGAGTATGTAAAAATTGCCAATTGGTCTTCTTGGACAGGCGGCTGAATGATTTCCTGCTAACCAAAACATCGATGGCTGAATAGGCTGCTATATCGAGATCATGAAAGGATTGAGCAAATCGAGATGCCTTTTCAACTGCCCGTCGGGATTGAAACAAGAGTAATATCTTCAAAGAAGACGACAATTTATGTACCGCAAGTGAGTGGTTTGGCGAACAGGCAGGTACAGAATCGAATCAACACTGCGATCATCAATGAGATCAACTCGATGATTAGGGAACAGGGAAAGTACCAAACATCGACCAACCCAGAGATGACGGGTCACTATGAGATCAAGACCAATGAGAGAGGAATTCTCAGCCTGACACTCAGTAATTACGCCATTTCCGAACATATGGCTCATGGGTTCACTATTCTCCGCTCGCTTACGTTCAACGTGAACACTGGCAAACAGTATCAGCTAAGTGAGCTGTTCAAACCAGGGTCTGACTATATTGCGGTCATTTCTGCAATCATCGCAGCACAAATCAAAGCAAGGAATCTTCCATTACTTAATGGGTTTACGACCATTCGGCCGAACCAACCGTATTACCTAGCGGATAAAGCACTGGTCATTTACTTTCAGCTATACGAAATTACGCCGTATTATGTCGGATTTCCGATGTTCCCGATTTCGGTGTACGATGTACTCTCCATGACGACCGATGAAAGCCCAATCAGTATTTTGGCAGCAGATATTGCATAATCACGACAAAAGCTACGCCTGATCCATTTTTGTTTCGATGGGTCAGGCGTTTTTAGAAGTTTGGGGCCACGCCAGACCCTAGCAATTGCTTGTGTCTGGTGGGTAGTATAAGAGCGTTTGCAATTGTAAAATATCTGCGAACGTGGTTGAACTAAAAATGAATCTGTGGTAGCAATTAAACAAGATAAATTGCTAAAGGAATGGTTGGAAGTGAAAATTGGGTATCGCACGATTAAAACAGCAATAGGAACAGCCCTTTCGATATACATCGCTCATCAGTTCGGACTTGAATTTTATGCGTCAGCAGGGATATTGACGATTCTGTGCATCCAGGTAACCCGAAAACAATCTCTTCGTGTATCGTTTGAACGTTTCGGAGCCTGTCTGTTGGGAATCTTGTTCAGCGCCGTCTTTTTCGAGGGACTCGGCTATTCGCCCCTTACGCTGATGCTTATGATGTTTGTTTACATACCTGTCGTTGTACGCCTTCACTTGAAAGAAGGATTCGTCACCAGTTCAGTCATCATCCTGCACCTTTTCACGCTAAAACAAGTGAATGTAGACATCGTGTTAAATGAGTTGGCGATTATCGGAATCGGGATTGGAGTTGCACTGCTGGCAAACCTGTATATGCCGAAAGCAGATAAGGAGCTGACGGAATTACAGGAAAAAATTGAGCAGAATTTTGCCACGATCCTGCGGGAGTACTCCATCTATTTGCGGGCGGGGGAAAGCATGTGGGACGGGAAGGAAATGATTGAGACGTCTGATTTGCTTCATCGGGCCAAAAGCTTGGCATTGCAGGATGTGGAGAATCAATTTTTACGGCAGGAGAATTACTTTTATCATTATTTTGATATGAGAGACAAGCAGTTCACCTTGCTTGAACGTATCTTGCCTTTTGTATCTGCACTAAATCAACAAATTCCACAGGGTGAACAGATGGCCGACTTTTTGGAGAGACTAAGCAAGAATGTACATCCTGGCAATACAGCACACTTCTACTTGGACAAATTGCATGTCATGCGAGATCAAATTAGGAAGTCACCACTTCCTTTGACGAGAGAGGAATTTGAGACTCGTGCATCTCTGTATTATTTATTGAATGAAATTGAGCGTTACTTACTCATTAAATACCAGTATAAAAAACAGGGGACGAGTAACGAAACAAATAAAAGTTTGGCAAATTAAAGATGGAATTAATTGCTTTATGATATTTCTTGTGATATGATAGATCAGTTCTATACTGTGTCGATTAAGATCGCACAGGAAATTGCGGTCCACAAACGCCAGATGGTTTTCGTCTATAATCCATTATACACGAACGAGCAAAGAGGGCAGATTCCGTGAAGAAGGAATACTGCCTACTTTTTAAGCCATTTTAAGTATAGAGTGTACATTTAAGAATTAAAGGAGACTGACTAGCATTGACAACTTTTTCGGATTTTGGCCTAAGCCAAGCAGTAAATCGTGCCATTAATGAAATGGGCTTTGAAGAGGCGACCCCTGTTCAAGCTCAGACGATCCCAACTTGTTTAGAAGGGAAAGATGTAATTGGGCAAGCCCAAACTGGTACAGGGAAGACGGCAGCCTTTGGGATTCCCCTTGTAGAGAAATTATCTGTGAACGCCGAGTTTGTACAAGGGCTTGTACTTGCACCGACACGTGAGTTGGCTGTCCAAGTAGCAGAAGAATTAAACAAGATCGGGCAATACAAGGGTATTCGTGCACTACCTATTTACGGTGGTCAAGATATTACTCGACAAATCAAAGCGCTAAAAAATAGACCGCAAATCATCGTAGCAACTCCAGGTCGATTCATGGACCACATGCGTCGGAAAACAATTCGCATGCATGCAATTTCTATGGTTGTACTTGATGAAGCAGATGAAATGTTAAACATGGGTTTTATTGACGACATCAAGACAATCCTTGAGCAAGTTCCGGATGAGCGCCAAACATTGTTGTTTTCTGCAACGATGCCGAAGCAAATCCAAGAGCTTGCTGTAAAATTCATGGATGAACCAAAAGTGATCGCCGTGAAAGCAAAAGAATTAACCATTCCAAACATTTCACAGCAATACATGGAACTTCCAGAAAAGCAAAAGTTCGACGTTCTTAGCCGCTTGCTGGACATTCATTCTCCTGAGTTGGCGATTGTATTCGGCCGCACCAAACGAAGAGTGGATGAGTTGTCAGAAGCACTGAGCAAACGTGGATTCTCGGCTGAGGGGATTCATGGAGACTTGAATCAAGCGAAGCGTGACAGCGTGATCCGCCGATTCAAGGATGGTTTGATTGAAGTTCTTGTTGCTACGGATGTAGCGGCAAGGGGTCTGGATATCAGCGGAGTTACACACGTATATAACTTCGATATTCCACAAGACCCGGAAAGCTACGTTCACCGGATCGGACGTACAGGCCGTGCGGGTAAAACAGGCTTGGCCATCACATTTGTTACTCCACGAGAGATGGAGCACCTCAAAACCATCGAGCGGATTACCAATCGCAGAATGGAGCGCAAACCGATTCCTACTATGGCGGAAGCGATTGAAGGCCAACAACGCATCGTGATTGAGAAGCTTCTTGACATTATTAATGAAGGAAAGCTGAATGATTACCATACGATTGCGGAAGAACTATTGGAAGAAACGGATTCCGTAACACTGGTTTCTGCAGCTTTGAAGATGCTGACCAAAGAACCAGATACGACACCGGTTAACTTGACTGAAGAGCGTCCATTACGTGTGAAACAAAGCAAGCCATTCTCCAAATTCCGGAACGACCGAAAACCGTTTAACCCAAAAGGAAAACGAAGTGGCGATCATAATCGTGGCGATCGTTTTGAACGAGGCGACCGCAGAGAGCGTGGAGAGCGCGGGGATAAACAACAACAACGCCCGGCTCGCAAACCATTTGCCCGTGTATAAATAAACAGAATAAAGACCTGCTTTCCCAATGGGGAGGCAGGTCTTTTTTGTAGTTCAACCAATTATTCAGGAAAATTAAGCAAAATATATATCAATTCTTAAAACAGCGTTAACGAATATCTCGTAAACTCGAACTAATAAAGGAAGCGGAGGTAGTCCATGAAAAAAGGAATATACGTATTGGGAAGCGTGGATTACTTTACCAATCTCCGCAACCAGTTTGCAGCGTTTTGCATCGATTTGTACAGGGAAAAAGAAGTGCCAGAGGATGCTGACATTCAGTTCATTATTATCGACAATGTAGCAATGAGCTCTTTTCCACTGGTAGCGACATATCGCAAGCAGTATCCATACACCGCGATACTCGTGTTGACCTCGATTCGAAATGAGCAGGATATGCTGCAGTCCTATGCCAATGGAGTGGATGACTATCAGGTGAAACCCTGTTCGGTCAGGGAAGTAGCAGCAAGAATACGTGCCATTTTAAAACGTAGAGAAGGAATACTTGAATGGCTGGAAAACTCCATTCAACACCAGTTAACCAGGATGGAGCACAGCATTTTGCAGCTTCTCATCAAACATAAGAACAGCTTGTTAACCCGTGAGCAAATGCTGCAAGCATTATGGGACTGTGAAATAAGCGTAGACAGCAAAGTGATCGATGTACATATCTACAACTTGCGGAAAAAATTAGGCAGATCAACGAATGGAACCATCTCTATCAAAACTGTCACGAACAAGGGATTCACTATTGTAACCAATTCAAAACGTATATACAATGAAGAGTAAGGTGTTCTGTTATACAATACGCAGTTTCGTCTGATGAAACTATAAAAAGCTATGAGACAGGGAGGAATTGCTATGTCATTTGACTTTCTGGGAATTGATCACATACAACTGGCAGCGCCAAAAGGAAGTGAGGATCAGGCTCGCGCTTTTTTTCATGGAGTGCTAGGCTGGCCTGAAATACCGAAACCGAGCGAGCTTCTAAAAAACGGCGGGGTTTGGTTTCTGTGTGGTTCCCATCATGTCCATATTGGTGTGGAAGACAATTTTCTGCCTGCCAAAAAAGCACATCCGGCTTTTGAGGTAAAAAATCTCGATGGACTCCGAGAGCATTTGAACCAACAGGGTATCACTTATCTGGATGATGAGCGGCTGGAAGGGGCTACTCGCTTCTATTTGGATGATCCGTTTGGGAATCGCATGGAATTTTTGGAGTGGCTGGATCGATAGGCTGCGATTTGCTTTTTTGCAATGGGTGTCATGACCGTTTTATGTTAAATTACAAATACCGAGCGATAATCCGAACTAACTTTGCAGGGAACTCATGTAAATTTGTAATATCCAAAAATCTTTCACTCCCATAGATTTTACTAATCACATCCTTGTCTTGACCTATTGCGGCTGCAAGAAAAGTAATTCCTTTCCGTTCATATTCCTGTATTGTCTGTTGCATATCTTTAATAGCATAACTTCCGGTATAGTCATCCATTGCTTTAGGTTGTCCGTCACTTATGCTAATCAACAGTTTTGTCTTTTGGGGGGAAACAGCTAACCGTTCCGCCATAATTCTAAGAGCCATTCCATCGCGATTATTACTTCTGGCACGAATCTTCATTAACCTGAAGCGGTCATTGGCATCCATTTTATCAGAGTCGGCATAGGCAAAGATGGACATTTGCTCCATCTTGGAAACATCCGCAGTATCGCCGTAGATCAAAATGGGAATATTACAAAGTTGACAATATTCATATACCGCAATTACTGCTCGTTTTGCTGCTTCTAATCTCCCGAAGGCTGACATAGATGCGGATTCATCAACCCTTAGACCAACCACAAGAGAAGGGGATTCAGATGGTGGACGTTTCTGGGCAAAATACCTGTAATCCTTGTAAGCAACACTGTCTGCTTGAAATTTGCTGCCATAGTAACGATTCCGCGAAAAGTCGGAAGACACCTCATGTTCCAAGTACGGAAGTGTCTTTCTGGCAATCTCTTGCACGATAGGCATGAGTCCCATACTTAAGTGTATATATTCCTGTTGGTTTTCCGGATCGTAGTCTGGACGGTGAACAATGAGCTTTACTTTTTTATGAATAGAATGGGAAATTACCTCTCTTGCGTCTTGATTCATTTTTTTACGGAAATTTCGTTCCTTTTGTTTCGCTTCCTCTGACATTGATTCAGGATTTGCCTGATGATATTTGGGAGAGCCATTTTCCCCCAAACCTGAACTTTCCATTTGGGTAGAATCATCAGAGACACGGGAAGAGCTTTCATCACTATCGGCAGATTTTTTCAATGCGATTCCCTTTTCCTCTATATTGTTATCTTGGTCAAAACTAGTGTCGCCAATATCTCCCCATGTCCTGATCTCTATGGCATCGTCAGATTTTCTTTTTTTTTTAGTTCAATCTGGGCTTCTTCTAAGCTGGCAATCAAACCATGATTGTTTAGTGCTTCTTCCAAAAGTTTAATTTCTTCCGAATCGGTTGTTATCTTGTAGATGACCTTATGATAAAGGGATTCTTTTGCGGAAGCTCCTTCGGCAATCGCATCTGCACAGTAGAGAAATGAACGCATTCCAGCCACGCCCTTGATCGCATTGGCCCGGGCTGTTTTGTCCAAAATCATAATGATATCGGCTAAAATATCCAACACCTTTTCATCTTGAAAACCGGTTTTGGCTATTACACGTTCTATCATGACTTCTTTGGTCGGCAGGTCCATCTTTTCCGTATGCTGAACCCTGTCGCGCAGCGCTTCGTTTAACGGTCTGGTTCCCGCATAACTGCGGTTTGTCGTGATAACCGCTATGAAGTCCGGGTGCCTGCGCATGATCTCGGTGGGAAGATTGATGCTTCCATCCAGCTCCAAGGCAGAATTTAATGCCATTAACACAGCAGCGTCACGAATAACGTTTGGTTCTTGGATTTCCAGAAGATAGCCTTTTTGATAGGCTCTGACGATCTCCGACGGGTAAAATCGGTACTCAACCGCTTCGCCATCGGTGTTTTTCGCTGCGAGCTTCAGTAATTGCTTCATCTTTATTGCAGCCTGTTCCTGTGTAATCCCCAGTGCGTCCATCAAAATTTCAGTTATGCTTTGAAACCCATCGCTTTCATATAATGCTTTCAATGCTGTTTGCTCAGCAGGCTCCATTTTTGCTAAACGTTCTGAAGAAATCACCGGCAAAATAGCGCCAATAATATCCGATTTATCCATATCGGCAAAACAAGTCACTTTCGTATAGGGAAGACCGAAATTAGCCGATAATGCTTTTGCTAGTTGCGTTTTACCAGAACCGGCGTCACCTTCCAACAAAATATTGGCAATTTTCATTTCCCCGCGTTTCCAGTTGCGCTTTATTTCTTTACTAATGCGCCCTTCTTCTTCACTGACCTTATGAGTTAATGGCTTTTTCCAAACAAGTTTTTTTTCTGCATCAGTCAGCTGTCTTTCAGGTGACAAATAATACTCTCCATATTCATTCATCACATTTCTCCTCCGATCTGTCATAATCAAAATCCCATATCCTTTAAAATTTTTGATAATGTGCGCAGACGTTCGCTGATCATCTCATCATCGTCGCTCAGAGCTTGGCTGAAAAGCTTAATATCCTCATTAATTTTCTCATTATCCGTACAAATCGCTACGGTCATTGCATCCCCTTGCAGGCCAACCCGGTCGATGACGGGCTTCTGTGGGTCATAAAAATGCTCATATCTGTATGCTTCGCGAAAATGTGCCAAAGACCGGCAAATCAGAATGGACAAATCAAGAACACGATGGAGAGGAAGTTCCTCCGATTGCCTTGACCATTTTTCTCCCGTGTATCTCCATACCTTGGCAGAAATATCGACCTTTCCTCTATCGTTCCACTGGGCCAATCCTAGAGAAAGACCTTTTGCATCTGTGTTCCTGGCTAATCGGCCGTCAACGCGCTCATAGTTTTCCGACACGACAACAGGCTTATGTTTCAGGGTAGTAGGTATTTTCATTTTCTTCCCCTCTTTCAATTTACTAAATTACTGATTTACTAATTTACTGCCTCAGTTTATCTTCGATTTCATCGTTAGTCAAGAAATATTGACAAACAATTAACTGATATGTTTATAATTTAACTAAACTTAATGTTGAGTTGTTTATACAATGAATATCATGGAGCTGTTTTGGAATGCGTCGATGGAAGAACTGAAGTCTGGGAACACGCAGGATGAGGACGATTACGGTTTTTTGGATCGAATGGCTTTTGATCGAAAGCCTGACGGAAGCGAATATAGGCTACAGGCGTAGCCAGTGAAAAGTGAGGGAGAAACCATGAATAGAGAAGAATTGAAACAGGTGTATAAAGAATCGAAAACCCATGCAGGGGTGTATCAGATCAAAAACACCCAAAACCAAAAAGTCTGGATCAGCAGCACTCGCAACCTCAAGACGATTAACGGAAAGCTGTTCAGTCTCAGAATGGGCTCGCATATAAACAAGCAGCTACAAAGGGAATGGAATGAGTACGGAGAAGAGGCATTCGTCTCCGAAGTGTTGGAGGTTTTGAAAAAGAAGGAAGACGGATATTTTGATGAAAGGGATGCGCTGAAGAAAATGGAACAAAAATGGCTCGACAAGCTCCAACCGTACGGAGAGTGCGGATATAATCAGGAAAAAAAGAAATAACCATAGTCAGACAAAAAGCGTATTCAATGTAACAGCGGCGATCACCTTGTGTCATATTATCTACTCCAAACAGCAGTTTTACAGGTAAAGATAGCCCAGTCGAGTCATATGAAAATTGGCCCCCGGTGATACAATTACCTTTGCAAACACGTCCAAAACATTCCGGTCAACTCCAAAGGGGGAGCATCTTTGTGAAGAAAATTGCATCATTGTTAACAGGCCTTGCTTTGACATTTTCATTAGCCGTTCCGGTTTTCGCCCATGATGGTTGGGCCCAAACCAATTCACCAATCGTCTCATCTGGTGAAGTATCCTACGTTGAGCTTCTCTTAGGAAACCATTCCAATGAACATAAAAGTTACCGGATCGAAGGGAAATGGAGTACTCCAACTTCCAAAGTTTTTGTATCTTCGCCATCTGGTGTGAAAACAGAAATAACCAGTACCTTGTTCTACACAGGTGAGACAGGTGCGGAAAATCCAGGAGTCAACAATTCCTATATTGCTTCTTTCTCATCTTCCTCTCCTGGTGCATACATCGTCACTGTGGAAGGGGACAGCATTTTCAAACATGGTGAAGCAGCTAGCCGAACACTGAGAAGTGCCAAATCGTTTGTAGCTGTGAGTGATGTTGCTACAACAGAGCGTGTGAAATATCTCAAAGGCTTTAGCAAACAGGTAAGTCCTGATCGAGCGGAGCTGGTACCGCTTTTCAATCCGGTTGCAGTCACTCCGGGACAAAAAGTAGAGGTGCAATTATTCCTCAAAGGCAAGCCGTTGGCAGATTCGGAGATTTCCATCATTCGCCGCAGCAACTCTAATGCACAGGTTCTAAAAACAGATGCGAACGGCAAAATCAGCTTTGCAACAGGTCCGGCTGATTACTATCTGATGAGAACAAAACCAGCTACTGATGAGAAAGTGGCAGGGCAATATGACAGCACAAACTATGAAGCAACGATGACCTTTACCGTGCAAAATGGAAAAGGCCAAATCCTTCCGGCAACTGCTGCGTCTGTGCCTTACGTATATGTAAATGGCAAGCTGACTCCAGTGCAAGGTCTTACTCTTTCTAACGGAAAAGCACTTGTTCCGGCTTCATTTATCACGACAGCCATTGATCCGTCCTTTAAAGGCAATGGGCAGGTAGAATTAAAAGCTACGGCGGAATCGCTTGGTGCAACAGTAGAATACCTCGCTCCAGTAGGTTCCCTTCAACCAGCCATTCTGATTAACAAAACAACCAAATAAATGGTTTCATCTGGACAGGTCGCCAATCAAATGGCGACCTTGTTAAGAATTTACAAGGTTGTCATCTCCTGATCGCTCATTGATTACAACAAGAAGGGAGTAAAGATATGTTGAAAAGAATGTTTGTCATTTTCTGTTTCGTTGCATTAATCGGCCTGGCGTGGATGCCATCAGATGTATCGGCTCATGCTTACCTGACAAGCTCAACTCCACAGCAAGAATCAGGAATGAACCAAACGCCACAAGAAATTCGACTGCAATTTTCTGAAAAAATCAATACCGATATCAGTAAAGTGATATTGAAAGACTCGCTAGGAAATGTAGTGAGCGGCAAGCAGTCTGGCAAGGATGGCGAATGGCTGATCCTTAGTGTCGCTCCCTTGCCGAAAGATGTGTATACGGTAGATTGGCAAGTGCTTTCCGATGATTCACATGTGACAGAAGGGTCGTTCCGTTTTGCCGTAGGCATGGAACTTGCACAATTACGCCCGACTGAAACGGTTTCGCTCGATGACACTGCACCCGCTGCACAGGCACCTGTTCAACAGCAACAGCAAGAGCAGCCCACGCAATCCAAACAACCTGCGCAACCAACGAAAACCGTAAGCAACCCAAGCACAGCAGCAACTGTTGTCAAGCAAGTGAATCCAGTGAATGGCAAGAATCCAACCAAGGGTCTAACAATGAATTCAACTTTGAGTTCAACCGTGAATGCACCAAATCAACCCGATCAAGAAAAGCCATCAACTAATCAAGATCAGGTAACTAGCTCGAAGCCACTATCTGCCGCACTGCCACAACAGCAAACAACAAGTTCAGAAACTATGGAGAAGACAGTCACTGCACCATCAATGACGCCGCCTCCAGCACATGATCACTCTGGAAGTCATGAACTTGCACACGATCATCAGCAGATGAATCATCAGGATCACCAGAATCATCAGGATCACCAGCACAGCCACTCACATGGCTGGTTACGAGTGGTGCAAATCCTTGTAGCTGTGAGTGTAGGAAGTCTGTTGTTTCTTCGACTGTGGTCAGGCTTTATGAAGGCTATTCAGGAGACGATGAGACCGTTCGTGCAACTGGAGCGTATCGTATTCTCTCTCGCTATCATTCTATTTCTAGTATTAGATGGAACTCAAATTGTACTTCTGGCTGAACAGCTAGGTTCTCTCACAAATCGGGTCGGAACCATGATCTTCTCGCTCATCACTTCATCCATGATTGGTGCAGCTATTCTCATCCGTCTGCTCGCTATGCTCGGATTCATTTGGCTAACGTACCGACAGGTTGCAAAATCCTCCAATCTATGGTTGAGGGGAATTCTGTTTATCGGGATCATCATTCCGTTTCCTTTGACAGGCCACCAGATGACCGTAGACATGTTCTGGGGTATCCCCCTGTTAGTTCATCTGGTTCATTTTGGAGCTGCTATTGTTTGGTCAGGCGGATTAATCGGACTTGTCTACCTTTCCCTGTCCAAAAATACTCGGACACAGCATCTGCCAGTCATAGCAAAGCAATTTTCTAAAGCGGCCCTGACATCCGTTGTTCTGATGATCACAACGGGGCTTATCCTTAGTTCTTTCAAGCTGCATTCCATAGATGAGTTGCTCCATACCTCCTATGGGAATATCCTTCTATGGAAAATCGCCGTATTTGTCGCAGCTCTCTTGATTGCGAGTGTTGTTCGTTTTGGTATATTGCCATCCGCAACCGCCAAAATGGATACAGTGGGAGAAGAGAGATCAATTGGCTCTCTGATCTGGTGTCTGCGAACAGAACTGGCAGCGGTAATCGGAATTTTCCTGTTGGCAGGGTTGCTCGCAACCACTGCTCCGCCTATGTAGAGAAAAAGGTCGTTCATGATTGAACGGCCTTTTCTGCATTTTGATAAGCAGGTTCCTATCGGACGAACATTAAAAGCATTCAAAAGAAGAAACTCGGTTCAAATCAAGCCCATAATATGTCCAAGAGAAGCCGTTCCAACGATACCCTGCAGCAGAGGTACGGCCAATATAAACCGGATAGAACCAGAATGATCTGCCGTTACGCAACCATACATAAACATAACGAAACAGGCAAGGGCGCATCGCTCCTGGATCTACTGCATACAAACCTGGTTGCTGTCGTGGTGCTTGTGGCGTACGGCTAAGTGGGGGAGGTCCTTGTGGAGGAGGTGCAATCGAGCCTGGCCCGCCTGGCCCACCGCCACCGGGGTAACCGCCGCCACCAGGGTAACCGCCGCCACCGGGGTAACCACCACCACCAGGGTAACCACCACCACCAGGGTATCCTCCGCCACCGGGGAATCCACCGCCCCCACCGGGAGGAAATGGAAATGTCATGAAATATCACCTCACTTTATGTCATACTACAAGATAGGTAAATATTGAAAAATCGCTTGTGCCAATGCCTAGGGGCAAACATCCAAATAGCAAATGCCTTTGAATCAGGTAACTAAGAGGGGGAGAGTAAAGATGGATTTTTTGCAACATACCATTCCTATCGAGACACTTATCTGGTTATTTCTCGTGGTGTTTATGCTTCATGATTTTGAAGAGATCATATTGGTGGAATATTGGATTAAACGCAACAAAGGTAAGCTGAATAAGGTGGTCCCAGCTCGTTTGCTATCAATCAAGGACAAGATGGAAAACACCTCAACTGCCCAGTTTTCTGTAGGGGTTGCCTGGATTTTTTTCTTGCTGTCCTGTATCGTCCTCTACACGACACATTCGTTAGCACAAGGAGGCAATTTCCTTATTTTTGTTGCTGCTCTTAATGTCCTCTTTGCCAATGTGTTTACCCACGTAGGCCAAGCAATCATCGTCCGTGGATATGTACCCGGAGTGGTTACAGCAGTCCTCCTGCTTCTGCCCTACGCACTTTACACCTATCATCGGCTTTTGCAGGAGCAGATAGATTGGAATCTGATTGGCAACAGTTTGCTCGTTAGCGCCATCCTTGTACCTGTTATCTTCATCGGCCTTGTGATCGGCAAAAAGCTTCTTCCCGCAAAATAAATGTGCGATTCCAAACGGGTACAAAGGAAAGTGATGGATAGTTACAGAATAATGTCTCCAATTGGAATTTTCCTGTAATTATTTGAAAAAATAGGGGTAAATGGGATGAAGCTGTTACGCCTGGCATTTTTGGTTTTGACCCTGCTGATATTTACGATTTCCAGTGTAGCTTCAGCTTCCGAGAAGAAGGCATCCAATCTTGCAAGCAATGGCGTATTTGAGATTGGGCCTGAGAGTTTGGCCGATCATCAACTGATTGCTTTGGATGGGGAGTGGGAGTTTTATTGGAATCAGTTACTTGCACCCAGTGATTTTGAACGGGAACCCTTGGATGGTTGGAAGAATTACGTCAAGGTTCCATCCGAGTGGAGTGCATTGAAGTCAAACAAGCAGACGTTCAGCAATGAAGGGTATGGTACATATAGGCTGCAAATCAAGCGCAACGGCTTTGCTGATAGAACGGTGTTTGCTTTGTATATGCCTAGTGTTGCAACCTCTTACCAGGTGTGGATCGATGGAGAGTGGAGGGGTGGGAACGGTACAACCGGAGTGAGCGCTTCTGAGATGGTTGCGATGAACTACCCCAAGGCTTTTGTTTTTTCGTCTGAATCCAACACCATTGAAATTGTCATTCAAGTATCCAACTTTGTTCAGAGGAAAGGTGGGCTGTGGCAGCCCATCCAATTTGGTTTGGCAGAAGATATTTTGTTTCAACGTGAGAAAAGCATTACCGTCGAGATGTTTCTTGCAGGAAGCCTCTTCATCATGGGAATCTACCATTTGGGTCTGTTCGTTTTAAGAAGAAAGGAAAAATCCCCACTCTATTTTGGACTACTCTGCATGAGTATCGGATTGCGCACACTGTTACTCGGGCAAACGATGTTATTGCGGATCTTTCCCGGAATCCCTTGGGATCTCGCTGTGAAATTGGAGTATCTCACCTCGATTCTGGGGATCACGTCTCTCCTTCTCTTTGTATTCAATCAGTATCCGAAAGAGTCAAACGAGTTGTTTAAGCGGTTTTATCTGGGCATTGCTGCACTCTTTTGCCTCATGGTTATCTTCACAAAACCAATCGTCTTTACCAAGGCATTAACACTGTTGCAACTGATTATTCTTTTAAGTATGGTATCGATCATCTGGATTTATATCCTCGCAGCCATTCGCAGAAGAAAAGGCTCCATTTTGAACGGGATCGGGATTATCGTCTTTTTTCTCACTGTTTTGAATGATACGCTTTACTATCAGAATGTGGGATGGTTTGAGAATCTGGTCCCTTTTGGCCTCTTGATATTCCTGCTTACGCAAATGATCAATCTATCCTACTTTTTTTCACGGTCATTCGCTCATGTTGAACTCTTGTCCAATGATTTGGCACGGCTGAATACTTCACTGGAAGAAAAGGTGAAAATTCGAACGGAGCAACTGGAGAAGATGAATTACTATCTGGAAAAGGTGAACCGGGACCTGTCTACGATGGAAGAGTCGCGTCGGAGACTTTTAAGTAATATTTCACATGAGCTGGGTACACCATTAACCTCGATCCAGGGGTATCTCAAGGCGATGCTTGACGAAGTGGTTCCCAGGGATGATCCAAAGTATCTGCAACTGATCCATGCCAAGACGGTCATCCTGCAGCGAATCATTCGGGATCTGTACGAGCTGACAAAACTGGAGTCAGGCCAAATCAGCTTTCATTTTCGAGAGGTATTGCTGGAGGAATTCGTGGAGCAGCTCTACGAGAAAAATGCAGTTGAAATTGAAAAGAAAGGCTTTCGATTTGAACTGCAACGTACGATTTCTTCTATAAATAATATGGTTCCAGTCGTCAAGATAGATCCGATACGAATTGAGCAGGTAGTCACGAATTTAGTCATGAATGCTTCCAAATTTACGCCTGGTGGAGGCACGATTCGGTTGTTGTTTGATGTTCAGACGAATACTGCCACGAATGGAGAAGTGATCATAGGTGTTCAGGACAATGGGATAGGGATCGCTGAAGAGGAAATGAAGTTTATTTTTGACCGATTTTACAAAGGAACAGGCTCCCGTAAGCTTGGCAGTGACGGTGTAGGACTCGGGCTTGCTATTTCAAAGGAAATCGTACAATGTCATGGGGGAACTATTGAGGCAATCAGTAAAGAGGGAGAAGGAAGTACTTTTCGTTTTACCCTGCCCGTCCAATTCGTGTCGATAACCGATGGTAAGGAGGTATCGTAGTGACAGAGGCCAAGGTTTTGATTGTTGAGGATGATCCAGATATTCGTGAACTCGTACGCTTATACTTGTTGAAAGAAAAGTTTCAGGTTTTCGAAGCGGGAAGTGGGAGTGAAGCGCTTCACTGCCAAGAGACTATTCAGCCTGATTTGCTTCTTCTTGATATTCTCTTGCCCGATATGGATGGATTTGAAGTTTGTATGAAAATTAGGGCAAAGTCAAATATCCCCATTATCTTTATGAGCTGCAAAATGGACACGCAGGATATTATTGCCGGGTTACAGCTTGGAGCTGATGATTATGTGACCAAGCCGTTTGATCCCGAGGTGCTGATTCACCGGGTCAAGGCTAAACTTCGCCGTTACCAAAGTCTAAATCAACCAGATCAGGTGGTTGGTATACAAGATGAGGAGAGTTCGCATGCAGCTCCAGCACAGCCGTTCATAGAGCCGTTGACGAAGCGAGAAATGGAGATTCTTTCTCTGATTGAGATTGGATTTACTAATCAGGAAATTGCCGCTCATTTCCATATCTCCGTAGGTACAGTGAAAGGATACAATAATCAGTTATTTGGTAAATTGCGGGTGCGCAACCGGACACAAGCCATCCTGCAAGCGAGGCAGTTAGGGTTGTTGGCAACTGCTGAAAAGAAAATGGGCAAACATTTTTCAAAAACCTAACTTTGGTTAGGTTCTTTTTTTGGATTAATTTGCTACATTGATTTCTGAGGATACTTGTAACCTTGTGAGGTGTTTCATTTTCGATGAAAGTTCCGACAATGCTTGTGTACTGTATTAAGTGTCAGCAACTGATTAAGCCTGAGTCAGCCAAAAGTATTTACAAGACAGCATTTTACAAAAGTGAATTTCCGTTAGCAGAATGTAGCGAATGTGTGACGAAGCAGACGAATTGATTTTTCGGGAGGTAGCATGTTGTTTATCAAGAAATGTTCTAACTGCAACCATAAGTCCTACAGCAGCTCAAATAAGGGAGATTGGGTTTGCCCTTATTGCCTAACGATGATTACACTTGAACAAGGAACAGAAAAAAATGATAAAATTGCTTTACCTAAATAAGAGCTACTCACCTCTAACCGAATGGAGTTAGAGGTTTTTTACTACCATTTGGCAATTCTGCTGAAATCTTTACCAACTGTCACCCGATATATGCCAGATAAGTCAGGACTTTTGGCCCTACTATCATTTGGGGCAGTGGGGTAAGACGATTCGCAAAAAAATAGGACGTTTCCCCTAAAAACCCAATTGGAAAATCTTTTACCCTTATCACCCCGCTTTTCCTGCTTTAGGATGGAATTAAGCCCAAGTGCTTTCAAACAAATTCATCCAACGAACAGGAGGGAAAGAAATGACGAAGAGAAATTGGCTTCTGAAAACAACACTTGCCGTCTTATTGAGTACATCCATGGTGGCGATTGGTGAACCGGGACAAGCTTCTGCTCTAACCATAACGCAAGGCAAACAGGTAATTAAAGCGGGTGAGAAGTACCTCGGTACTCCTTATAAATACGCATCCAGTCGTTATACCAAATCGACAATGGACTGTTCCGAATTCACAATGTGGGCTTATAAAGAGGGTGTGAACATTGACCTTGGCAAAGGTGGCGCTCGTTCACAATACAAAAAGGGAACTCGTATCAAGCGCAGTGAATTGCGTGTAGGCGATCTCGTATTCTTCTCCACAGGTGCTACCATGAAGTACGCCAAGGGCACGATTGAGCGAATCGGTCACGTAGGAATCTATGCAGGTAACAATAAAGTCCTCCATACATATGGGAAGGGCGGAGTAAGATACAGCAGCATGGC
This sequence comes from Brevibacillus nigriterrae, assembly GCF_049846925.1. Lineage (NCBI taxonomy): Bacteria > Bacillati > Bacillota > Bacilli > Caryophanales > Paenibacillaceae > Brevibacillus > Brevibacillus nigriterrae. The sequence continues at coordinate 24,016 of NZ_JBNCMT010000012.1, read as the reverse complement.
AGATGGTTGGTGGGACGACCATTATGAAGCAGCGGCTCGTTTTACGAAATAACAGAATATTCAGAAATATAAACAGGTAATAAGAAGCTAGTACCCTGATGATAGGGGTGCTAGCTTTTTTTACGTGAAAATTGAACTTTTTGTTTTTGCAAATTGTTACATAGAAACAGGATAGCAAGGGGGGAGTAGCAGATCCTTGCTTATCGGGACAGCACGTATGGACTGATCGACGTTAAAGGGGAGCATATTAAACCTTGACTTAAAGTTAACTTTAAGTAGTACGATACGTGTACTGACAAAAAGAGGTGAAATTCATGTACACCATAACAGAAATGGTCCAACAAGCGAGGATCGAGGCACATACGATCCGCTATTATGAAAAAATCGGGTTATTGCCACCTGCAAAACGAAGACATGGAAAAAACCGAATCTATACAGAAACGGATTTGCGTTTTCTCCAATTCATTTTGAGTTTGAAACAAACGGGAATGTCACTCGATGATATGAAGGAGTTCGTCAAGGAAGGGTGCATTCTGGAGAGAGAAATTCCTGAAGTTGCAGAGATTATCAAGGCACGTCGTAATATTTTAAATAAACACCTGGCGACTCTGGAAGATCAGTTTCGCCAGTTGGAGCAGATTATCGGGATGACCCGGGAAAAACTGGCTGCCTATGATACGTTACTTGAAGGGAGCCAAGAGAAATGAGTCCATCATTATTGTTTAAATTATTGGCATTTCCTGTATTTACGGGCGTAACCTTTCATATAGCGGCATATACGGTCAGCTATTTTACACCAACCGCGGCAGCAGGATGGAGATTTGCCTTGGCTGCGGCGATTCTGTTGCTGGTTCTGCGAAAAAGCGGATTTGACAGGCAAACGTGGAGAACAAACGGGTGGATGTATGTACTGCTGGGAGTTTTAGGGGTTTTCGGGTTCAACACGTTGTTTTTTATGGGGATGAAATATACGTCTCCCGTGAACGGCGCCCTGATCATGGCGACCAATCCGATTGTTACCATGCTGTTAGCCGCCAGCATTCTTCGCTCCCCTGTTAGAGGGAACCAAATCATAGGGTCGTGTCTGTCGTTTGCAGGTGTTTTTCTAGTAATCACGCAAGGTTCCTGGGAAGTTATTTCTCACTTCGAGTTTTCTCTCGGCGATGCGATCATTTTTCTCGGCAATCTGTGTTGGGCCTTGTATGGTGTTCTCGGAAAGCGCTACATACATAACAGTTCGTCACTGGAAACAACTACGTACACCATGGTCGTAGGGGCGTTGTTGTTGATTGGGGTTGCCACTTTTCGACTCATCAGGTGCCGATGGTAGAGATCCCTCTGCAGGTCTGGGGAGGCATTTTGTTTATGGCAGTATGCACCAGTGTGCTAGGGTATCTGTGGTGGAATCAGGCAATCGCTGTGATTGGTGCCAACCAAACAGCCATCTTTTTTAACCTCGTTCCCATCGTTGCTATGCTTGGCTCCATGGTTTTGGGCCAGGAGATCACGTTGATTCAGCTTGCAGGAGCCGTCACAGTAATTGGCGGGGTTTTAATCAGCTTGAGTGTGAAGCAATTTTCTCATTTTTACAAGGAGTTTGCAGCCAAGGAGCAGAACTAAATAGAACAAAGGAGGGGGATATGCATGAGTCCATTTGCCAATACGCCAAATCCGCCGTATTATGCGGTCATCTTTTCGTCGGTCCGTTCGGAAGGCGACAACGGGTATAGCGAAATGGGAGACCGCATGGTAGAGTTGGCGAAACAACAACCAGGGTTTCTCGGTGTTGAGAGTGTTCGAGATGCTTCCGGCTTCGGGATCACCGTCTCTTACTGGGAGTCAGAAGAAGCGATCAAGGCGTGGAAAGACAACGCTGAACATCGAGTCGCACAAGCAAAAGGCAAAGCTGAGTGGTATCAAAACTTTATTACACGAGTCTGTAAAGTGGAACGAGAGAATGATAGACTTCAAAAACCGATTCTTTAGGAATCGGTTTTATTATTGTGCAATTCAATCGCCCGGCGTAAGCGACAAATCCCTTCTTCGATCAACTGCTCATCCGCCCAGGAGTAAGTGAGTCGAACAAACCCTGATTCAGCACCAAACACGCTGCCCGGCGTAAACAGGACGCCTCCCTGAATCCCTCGGGCAAGCAGGAGCTCATCAGGAATCGGCTGATGGAGTTGACACCAGATATGATAACTTCCTTCGGGCTGGTTCCAGATCGCTTTGTCTGACAGATGCTTGGACAGCGCATGGAGTGTGGTATCACGCCTTCTGGTCAAATGGCCTCTGATTTGCAACGTTTGCTTTTCCCAGTGTCCTTTTGCCAGATAAGCAAAGAGCAATCGCTGGGCAATGGAGCTGGTTCCATAGTCCATCTGCTGCTTGGCATCAGACAGCCTCTCAATGACGGTTTTTGGGCCTGCAATCCAGCCAATGCGCAGACCGGGAGATACGGTTTTGGACAGCGAGCCGATATAGATGACGGAGCCATTCTTCTGGTCGATTGCTTTGAGTGGAACAGGAGGAATTTCGCTGTGATTCAGTGTAATGGTACCGAATGCATCATCCTCAACAATGGGGATACGCAGTTCCTCACAGATTCGCAGCAATTCCTTGCGACGGGATAAAGAGAGTGTTGTCCCGGTTGGATTGTGGTAGGTCGGGTTGGTGAAGATCATGCGAATCCTGTGTTTTTTGTACAACGCAACAATTTCATCGGGTTTGAGGCCCTCCTGATCAACAGGCAGACGGTGAAGCCGAAGTCCTGCTGAAACAAACAAGGGCAAGGAATAGGTGTACGAGGGGCATTCCATCGCAATGGCATCGCCAGGGTTCAGCAAGCATTGGGTAATGATATGAAGGGCTTGCTGTGCGCCTGATGTAACCATAATTTCTTCAGGTGTGATTGAGATAGAAAAGTGTTTTTTCAGATGAAGAGAAATCGCTTCCCTGAGATCAGGGTCTCCTTTTGGATGCAAATAGTTGAGCGATACTAAAGAAGTTTCTTCTCGAAGCAGACCCTCCAAAATGGATGCAGGCATCAGTGATGGGGCCAGCTCCGCTTTTGCTAAATTAATAATGGAGCGGTCCATGGCAGCTTCTCGCACCTGTTTGACTAAAGGCAATGCAGGCAGGAATGTCCCACCACTCGTGTAATGCTGCCAATTTGGAATATTGCGAGGCGCAACACCCCAGTGGTGATGAGTAACCCACGTTCCACTGCCCTGAGCGGAAGTGATCAGGCCGGTTGCACGCAATTCTTCATAGGCAGCCGTGACTGTGCTGCGGTTCACCTGAAGGGCTCCTGCAAGCTCTCGTTCCGTTGGCAAGAGAGCACCAGGAGCAAGCTCACCGCACATAATTTGCTCTTCATAAAAACGGGCAATTTGTTTATAAATCGGTTCATTCGCTGATTTATCCGGTTTCCACTGCATTGGTTTGGCCTCACTTCCACTTTAAATCAAAATTGGCTGGTTACGAGATGAGCCAATTGGTTGGAGACATAGATACTCTTTCACTTTACCATATAAGATAACCAATGGATGATAGGGAAGTGGAGAAGAATGGCTCACATGAGCAATGAAACAAAAGGAATGATCTACGGGTTACTCGGTGTAATTGGATTTAGCCTGACATTGCCCACGACCAAAATAGCAGTCTCCTTTTTTGACCCGATTGTTGTTGGCTTAGGCAGAGCGATTATCGCTGCCATTCTTGCTGCGATTCTTCTCTTGATCCGACGAGAGAGGATTCCTTCCGCAAAAGAGCTAAAAAGCTTAGGCATCGTATCGCTAGGCGTCATTGTCGGATTTCCCTTGTTGTCTGCCTGGGCAATGCAACGAGTTCCGGCTACGCATGGAGCGATTGTACTGGCACTCCTGCCATTGGCGACAGCAGGTGCAGCCACTTTTTTTGCAGGTGAGAGGCCATCTCGCAGCTTCTGGCTGGCAAGTGTCGTAGGAAGCTTGGCTGTACTGGCTTATGCCGTCTATTCGGGTGTGGGTCATCTCCAATTGGCTGATCTAGCCTTGGCAGGTGCGGTAGTGGCAGCCGCAATCGGTTATGCAGAAGGCGGTAAATTAGCCCGAACGATGGGGGGCTGGCAGGTCATCAGTTGGGCACTAGTCATTGCATGCCCGTTCCTGCTTATTCCGGTAGCCGTCCAGTTACCTGCTAACCTATGGCAGGCTCCCATGGACGTTTGGATCAGTTTTGGATATGTCAGTATCATTAGTCAGTTTGTCGGATTCTTTGCCTGGTATCGTGGCTTAGCTCTCGGAGGGGTGGCAAGGGTAAGTCAGACACAGTATCTGCAACCGTTTTTCACAATCGTTGGTTCGGCGATCATTCTGGGTGAAACAATCACATGGGTCTCGGTCGTTGCTGCAATGATTGTAATTTCGGCAGTTGCGAGGGGAAAGAATGCGCCTGTGAAAATAGCAACTCCAAGTCAAAAAGCCTCTGTAGGTTAACCTGCCTGCATAGGCTTTTTGACTTAATTGTTAATGTTGCCTCGAGAAAGGCGAATCATTGTTCACGAATATTTTACATATTCAGCCTTTTTTCGAATGTAATCGACATAAAAGTGATAAGTGTCACTGTGAAATGTTGTTAATTTTGTTACTATTCATTGAAATATTTCGAAGTTATCGAACAGGGCAAACATATCCGAAAGGTATGGACGCAAAGCTACGGATCTAAGGTTCTCATCGGACTAAGATAGCCGGGTTGCCGTTTACTTTACTGATGTAACAAAGAGGTAGATGGTGAAGGCTATAGGTGTATAGTCTTCTTTTTTTATGCTCGATTCCCTTCGAAACCAATAAATAGTAGAAAGAAGGAACCGTATGGCGGGAGAGAAAAACAGTCGTCTTATTCCATTCATCCTCTTGATTCTGATCTTGGCAATCGTTCAACCTGTTGCAGCAGCAGGCTCTACCAATGCGAGCAAACCTGTTGTGTACAGTGTCACAGATGTAATCAAAAAAATCTCTCCAAGCGTGGTAGCCATCATCGGAAAGCCCGAAGAAGATGGTATTCCGCAAACGAAAGACCGATTTAACCTGATGCACGGCACAGGCGTCATTATTAAGGCGGATGGCTGGATTGTTACCAATGCTCACGTGGTAAAAGAGATGAAGCAAATTATCGTAGTAACGGCCAATGGTACGCAATATCCTGGACAAGCCACTCATATTGATGAAGAAAGCGATTTGGCTCTTGTCAAAATAAACGCCAAAGCTCTACCGACAGCGACCTTGGCGCCCAAATTGAATGTACAAGTTGGCGAGACAGTTGTAGCCATCGGAACGCCGATTTCATTTACTCTGCGCAACTCCGCTACTGTTGGGGTGGTCAGTGGAGTGGATCGCTCTGCTTTTTCTACCTATCGTTTGCTTCAAACAGATGCTGCGATTAACCCGGGTAATAGTGGAGGCCCACTTGTTAATTTAAAAGGGGAAGTCGTTGGCATCAATTCGCTCAAATATGTGTCAGTCGGTATTGATAACCTTAGCTTCGCCATTCCATCCGATACCGTAAACTACGTCCTTTCCCATTTCTTTACCTATGGAAAAGTGAAAAGAGCGTACCTGGGAGCGGAACTGGAAGAGAGCTGGGCAGCAGTAGTTGGTTTGCCAACCAATGAACCGCTTACGGTCAGCTCGGTAGAACCGGGTTCTCCAGCAGATCAAGCTGGATTAAAACCGGGTGATCTGGTTTATTCCATCGACAAAATCAACATCACCACATTGGTTGATTTTAATGAACAACTGAAAAAGTACCTTCCGGGAAAAAAAGCCGTTTTGATGGTTCAATCAAATGGTGATCTTGTCCAGCGAACGGTTACTTTTGCAGAGTTTAATAAATAAAAATGGGGGAGCGAGAAATGAAGAAATTTTTATTATCGATGGTGAGTCTACTGCTCGTATTTTCGCTTACTGGTGGACTTGCATCGGCTGATTCCGTAACCATTAAAATAAAAACGGGCAGTAATTCAGTAACAATCAATGGGGTTCAATCAACTGTAGAAACACCCTATGTACAAAACGGGCTAGCAATGGTTCCGCTCAGTGTCATCACCAAAGCATTTGGAGCAACACTCTCCTTTGACTCCAAGACACAAACAGTCGGACTGGCTTATGGAAGCAAATCGATCCAGTTCAAGGCTGGCAGCAACAAGGCAAAAGTGAACGGGAAAGAAGTAACACTTCCTGTTGCACCGCAAATGAAAAACAACACATTGATGGTTCCATTGAAATTCGTAGCTGAAACATTGGGCGCAACGGTTTCCTATGACCAAAATACGAAAGAAATCGTGTTAACGGGGAACAGCGCAACTGCCACTACTCCTGGGAACGGCTTTAATGAAGATGTAGGAAAAACGAAAATTGGCGATAGCTACATTGGTTGGACCATGAGATATCCGTCAGGTCTTGTGAAGAATGACCAAAGCTTTAAAGGAGATTGGGTCAGCTTCAAGGATGCGAAGGACGAGTATGAGCTTCGTATTTTCATTGATGAAGAACAGCCAGAGAACTACTCAAATGACGGATTGGTGAAGGTGCTACTTGAGGGTATGGAAGGTACCATTCTCTCTAAAGGGTTCGTGAAAGAAGGCAACCTGCAGTATGCAAGGGCCGTAACCAAAGAACATGGGGATTCAATCACAGAACACCGTGCCTATCAGAATAAAGATCGAATTTTCTATATCATGCTTACCGTAAACAAAGAGGATAACTTTAAAAATCCATTGAAATACCGTGCTTATAAAGATTTGTTGGACAGTTTCACAGCTTCTTTTGACAAAAATGATAAAACTGTTAAAGATATTTCTGGTGTAAAGGATAATTACCGAACTTATATTGATGAGAACTATGGATTGACTGTCAAAATCCCAGCAAAATGGGAAAAAAATGATCTAGTAGATTATCATTTCTTCCAAAATGAAGACGGTACACAAGTAGTAAAAATTAAAACAACCTCCATAACCGAAAATGATACTTTGGACGAGTGGATCAAACGCCATGAGGAAAAATATCGAGATGCTTTTGTTGAAGAGTATTTGGAAGTTGGCAAGGAAATAAAAGATACAACTATCGCTGGCGTACCTGCCAAAGAACGTGATTATGAAATGGCAGATGGGGATCGATGGTACAATGAACATGACTTCTTCTTCTTCAAAGGTAAGTACAAATATTATATTGAAATCGGATATTATCGAGATGCTAATAAAGCAGAGATTGATGCTTTGATTCGTACGGTTCAACAATCCTTGAAGATCGATCCAGCAAAAATGAATCCGGCTCTTGGTTTCATCCAGGATGAGGACATGTACGACAAGACCAAAACAATAACCATCAAGAGTGACGAATTTAATTATTCGATTGAGATTCCTGAATACTGGAAGGAAAAGTCTGGTGAGGAAGGCAATCTAAGTTACCGATTTGCAGGTGGAGATTTTGAATTTGCCGTTCTGCCTATTTCCTATGATATGTTCTCCAAAACAGTTGAAAAGGTATTTGAACAAAAAAAATTACAAATACCATCATTTACAATGATCGACTCAAAATCAGAGACAAAATTTGGGGTTAATGTAAAAAGGTATGAATACAAAGCAAGATACAATGGATATATGGTGTATACGATCACTTATATTTTTAGCAAAGGTGGCAATTCCTACGCTTTTGATATCAGCATAAACGAAGAAAACCGTTCCAAAGCCAATCTGGAGCGAGTACAAAAAGCGCTTGATTCGTTCAAGTTTATAAAATAATCGGTTTCGTCACAGACTACCTCTTAGCCAAAGGCGAAGGAGGCGAATCAAAAATGCACAAGCAGATCAAAGGCAAAGCAGACAAATACGGGGCCAAGCATGGTGGTGACGCCCATCATTCAGGTCAGAACGCCAGACAGCAAAATGAATCCAAACCTGTCCAAGGCTTTAGCCAGGCGCCAAAAGGATTGCAATAATTTCAGTGAACCCCCTTACCCAAACCGGATAAGGGGGTTTTTTTACAGATTTATTTTCCCGCTGTCTGCAACCCAGCAGCAGTAAAATTCTTCGCCATTGCCTTTGCTTTTGCAATCGCTTCTTCTTTAATTTGTCCGGCACGGTCCGGGAACTGGTTATGACCTTCCACGAACAGGCCTTCAAACTTCGTGATACCGAAGAAACTCATAATGGCACCAATGTGGCGATGCCCCATCTCCATTTGAGCGGCAGGACCTTCCGAGTAAACACCACCACGTGCTTGAATGTGGAGGGCAATTTTATCTCCCAAAAGCCCTACAGGTCCTGATTCTGTATATTTGAAAGTCTTGCCTGCAACGCACACCGCATCAATATATGCTTTCATAATCGGCGGGTAAGAGAAGTTCCACATTGGCGTGACAAAGACATATTTGTCCGCAGCCACAAATTGATCAACCAGCTCATTTAATCTGCTGATTTTGGTTTTCTCATCTGCGGAAAGCTTTTCAAACGATTCACCGGAGCGGAGCTTACCCCATCCGCTAAAGACATCAGCGTCAATTTGTGGGATATTGATCTTATACAAATCCAGATGGACGACCTGATTATTTGGATTCGATGCCCGATACTCTTCGATAAATGCTTTACCGACTGCCATACTGTAAGAAGCAGTTTCGTCATTCGGATGTGCTGTAATATAGAGAACAGTTGCCATTTGATCATCCCTTTCAAGATTATCGACTATAGGTTTCGTTATCGCTTTGGCAACTATGCTGTAGGATCGTTTCCAGAATGAAAACCAGGATGAACTTTTTTGCAATGGATTCGTTTCATTGGATATAGAGCATCGAGAGCATGATTTTTGCGGAAAGGAGTGGGGATATGGAGGAACGGCAACTGATCGAAGCAGCCAAAGCAGGAAATCGCAGTGCCACTCAAACGCTCTTTGCACAGAACTATCGATTCGTATCCAATTACTGTATCAAAATGATCGGTAGCATAGAAAAAGCACAGGATATTGTCCAGGAAACCTTTTTACGTGCCGTGGTTCATATGGAAAAGGTCCAGCCAGAAAAGAAGTTCTCTACGTGGTTGATTGCGATAGCCACCAATCTGTTTCGAGATGAACTGCGCAAACAGAAGCGAAAGGGACAGGAACCGCTGGAAGACACGCTGGAAAGCTCTGACCCGACTCCTGAGCAAACAGCATTGCTTCATATAGAGTATCAGGAGCTGCTTGATGTACTTCAAGTGCTTTCCTATGAAAAGCGCAGTGCTTTTATCCTGAAGCATTACTACGGCTTCTCTTACGAGGAAATCGCAGAAATGGCGGACTGCCCGATCGGAACGGTACGCTCAAGACTGCATGCGGCAATGAAAGGGATTACGGCAGAACTGGAAAGGAGACGGCTGCTCCCATGACTGATTTTACCGAACGTGAAAAACAGGCTCTTGCCAAAATGGATGAGCTGCATGATATAGACCCTCCGTTTGAACTGAATTTTATCAGCATCATCGAACAGGGTACGGAAATACGAGAAGCAACCAAGAAACGAGATGAGAACATCACCTTTGGTCTTTCGGCGTTGATCATACTTGTCTCACTCGCGTTATGGAGTTTCATCCTGGGAACAAGATTCATGATCGCTTCTCAGCTTGTCCTGTTTGGTATCTTTACATTAGTCCTAATACCATACGTCAAATATCGTGAATATAAGGAGGGATGAACATGAATCAGGAAATCCAACCTTGGCTCATACCGCTAGTGATTGTTGTGTTATTCATTCAGGCATGGTTTATGTTTCAGGATGCCCGCAAAAGAGGCGAAAAGTATTATTGGTTCTGGGGCATTTTTGGATTAATAAATGCTCCAGGCTCATTGCTAATTTACCTGTTGGTCACGAGGGTTTTTCGCAAAAAAAGGAAGTAAAATGAACATAACCTTTGTCATGAGGAAGAACCAAACTTCTTGCTGACAAGGGTTTTTTGTTTGCAGCAGAGATGAATGCCAAACTGTATTATAACAAAAATTCAAAAAATTATTGCAATAATACAATTCACCCACTATATTTATGATTAGTTGGAAAATCGAGACAATTTTCTGATTGGTAACGTCATTGAAGGGGGAGAAAAAGTGAGAAAAACAAATCGTTTGGTTGTACCTATTGTGCTGTTGGCATTGACTGCTTTTGGATGCAGCTCTGGTCAGGATGTACCGGCTTCATCGCAATCATCGGCCAAAGCTCCTGCTAATGCATCTGCGCCAAGCAGCACAACAACGCCTGCACCTTCGCCAGACCCGCAATCGGCACCGCAACAAACAGCACAACCAGCTCCAGCACCTGCACCCGCACCCGCTCAACCAACTGCAAATTCGGGACAAGCAACCACTCCAACTTCTACCGAGCCAGCTACACCTGCACCTACACCTACACCTGCACCTACACCTGCACAACCAGCTTCGACTGCAAGTCAGCCTGCAACTCAGAAAACACCTGCTCCGGCACCAGCACCACAACCTGCGGCTCAACCGCAAACGACTGCCAAACCAACAGATCAGCCTTCCACTCCAGGGCCAGCACCAGCACCAGCACCCAAACCTGCTCCGAAGCCTGTAGTAGTAGAGAAGTCGCCATTTGAAACGTACATCGACGGATTGCCAGGCCGTTTTGCTGCTGAGAATGCACAAGGGATAAACGTGGTGTACCAATTTGTTGTGACGGATGGTCACCCGGGTGAATATTACGTCATCATTCAGGATGGCAAATGCACCTCTGGCAAAGGCAAACAGGAGAATCCAAGTGTAACCATTACGGTGGGTGAACAGCTCTGGCTGGACATTGCAGCAGATCAAGTAAATGGAACCATGGCCTACCTGAGCGGAAAATTCTCCATCGACGGGGATACCGATCATGTAAGCAACCTCAAGAAGTATTTCAAAAAACAGTAGTATCGTTTTTCACAAACAAACAGGTAAAAAATAAAATGGAAGTTTGGGGGTAAATTCGTTGAAACAAAAAATCGCATCGGTATTATTTTCTCTCATACTCTTATTCGGCTTACTAGTACCTGCACAGGCTGCTTCCGAGGGATCGGGTATTTTTTTGGACGGTAACAAACTCGAAGTATCTTCTACGGTAGAAAATGGTCGGACATTGGTTCCGATGAGAGCGATTTTTGAAGCGCTGGGTGCACAAGTCAACTGGGATCAGGCGAGCAAAACGGTAACCGCTACCAAAGGCGAAACGGTGGTCAAGATCGTCATCGGCGGTAAAGCGTACAAAAACGATCAGGAAGTCACACTTGATGTTCCTGCCAAAGTGGTAGATAACATAACACTGGTGCCTCTTCGTTTCGTGAGTGAAGCATTGGGTGCCAAGGTTGAATTTAATCAAGAGACGAAAGATATTTCGATTACTTCTCAAGGAGATGCGAAGCCAGGCGAAACGGCAACGAATGAGACTCCATTTGAGAAATATCTGAATGGATTGCCATATAACACAGATAAGCTTGCGGGGGTAAACCGCACGGCACAATTTATTATTACAGGCGAGCATGCAGGTGAATATGCACTCGTCATCAAGGATAACAAAGTTACGTGGACCAAAGAAAAACTTCAAAAAGAGCCTGCCATTACCGTAACCACGACAGAAAAAATCTGGCTTTCCATTGCCGAAAGAAAACTGGATGCCAAAGATGCCTATCTCCGAAAGCTGATCAAGGCAGAGGGAAGCTTGTCTTTCTTCCTCGAGAGCATTGAAGCATTCCAGTATCCAAAAGCAGGAGAACAACCACCAGCTACACCTGCGCAAACAGGAACAACTACTCCGCAAAGTGGTACGACAACAGCACAAAGCGGAGAAAAGCCAAAAGCAGAGACTCCATTCGAAGAGTATCTGAACAAGCTTCCGATTAACGCAGGTTCATTAGAGGGTGTAGACAAAGAAGCCCAATTCATCATCACAGGTGAGCATGCAGGCGAATACGCACTTTTAATAAAAGATAACAAAATCGTTTGGAGCAAAGGCAAATCCAAAAACCCGGCAGTAACCGTTACAACCACTGAACAGGTATGGCTGGATGTTTCCTCTCGCAAGCTTGATCCTGCGACAACCCTGCAAGAAGGCAAGTTTAAGGTGGAAGGTACAGACGAGAACATTGCCTTCTTTATCGGAATCATCTCCGCATTTGTAGTGAAAAAACAATAGGTTATGAAGAATAGGTGAAAGAACGGTCACTAATCGACCGTTCTTTCTTTTTGTGTAAGAGAGTGAGTTGACAGCTCAGCGAAAGAGGAATACGATGTGACTATAGAGTCATATGACTTATCGGTCACTTGATAGGAGGACATCATGCCAAAGCAGACATTTTTTAATTTACCTGAGGAAAAGCGAAATCTTATCATACATCTGGCAACCGAGGAATTTGCATCTCGTCCATTCAGCAAAGCATCTCTTTCTTCCATTGTAAGTAAAGCGGGAATAGCGAAAGGAAGTATGTATCAATACTTTGAGGATAAAAAGGATTTATTTCTCTACATCGTGGGTCTGGCCGTACAAGAAAAGATGGAGTATTTGAAGCCTTATATTACATTTGATCAGAAGGAAAGTGATTTTTTCACATTACTGGAAGAAATGTTGCACGCAGGAACTCGTTTTGGCCTGGAACATCCAAAGTATGGGCAAATTGTTGGGAATGTGATGGAGCCCAATGGTGAAGAGGTACTTTTGGAAATTCATATGCAAGCAAAGCAAGCTTCCCTTGACTTCTTTTCATCTATGATTGAGTCAGCCAAAGATAAAGGAAAACTGCGGGCTGATGTAGATGCCGATATAGCCGCCTATCTTTTGTACAGTATTCTCAACAGCGGTCTTGCTGAGCTTATGTTTTTGCGTGCGGGTCTGTCCATGCGAGATTATCTTTCCAACTTGGAGAATGCCAATCAACTTTCGGAAGAAGTGATAACACAGTTTATAAAAGAAGTGGTGAAGTTTTTACGTTACGGCTTGCAAGGGGGATGACGAGATGAAACCGATCCTGACTGGGAGAAAAGTGACTAAATGGTACCAGATGGGGCAAGTTCGGGTAGAGGTTTTGAAGGGAGTAGACTTTGAGATCTTGGAAGGTGAATTTATTGTTGTACTGGGCCCGAGTGGATCAGGAAAAAGTACCTTGCTCAATATGATTGGCGGAATGGATACCGTTAGTGAGGGGGAGCTGTATTATCGTGATCGACCGCTGCATAAAGCGAATGAGCGGGAATTAACCAAGTATCGTCGGGAAGCGGTTGGATTTGTATTTCAGTTTTATAACCTGATGCCCAACCTGACTGTGTACGAAAATGTACAGCTTTCTGTAGATATTGCCAAGCACCCTTTATCCGTCATGGAGGTGCTTGCTGAGTTGGGACTGGAAGAGCGAGCCCGTTATTTCCCTTCCCAATTATCGGGTGGACAGCAGCAACGGGTGGCGATTGCAAGGGCGATGGCTAAGAATCCGGATGTCCTTCTCTGTGATGAACCGACGGGAGCGCTCGATTCTGCAACAGGGATTCAAGTACTTGCCTTCTTGCGGAAGTTTAACAAAACACAGGGAAAAACCGTCATCGTCATCACTCACAATGCCGAGGTAGCTGAGATTGCTGATCGCGTGATTTATGTAAGAGATGGCATCATTTCCGAGATCAGAGTTGTTGAATCTCCTCGTTCACCGGAGGAGGTGACGTGGTAATGCTGTGGCGCAAGATGCTGCGAGAGTTGTGGGACAATAAAACAGCCAATCTCGCCTGTATCGCAGTGATTGTGATTGGGCTGATGATTTTCACCTCCATCTCCATGGTCATGACGAACCTGGAGCAGGCAAAAGAGCGGTTTTATCAGGAAAGTCGAGTGGCTGACGGCTTTGCTGATGTTGTCGGCATCCCGTTAAGTCAGATCAGTCATCTGCAAAAGATCGAAGGAATTGAAAAAATTCAAGGACAACTTGTTAAGGATGTACGTGTCTTTCAACCAGATAAGCAAGAAAGCGTCTATCTGCGACTGGTTTCATTTGACCCCAATCAGCCCAAGGGGATCAATCAGTTAACCGTGATGAGCGGCCATCCCATTGCGGGTGAAGGAGAGATGATCTGGGTTGACGTGAATTTCTTTCGAGCGAATGCGCTAGCGATTGATGGTGAAATCCCAGTCATTATTGGCGGGAAAAAGGTGGAACTGAAGATAGCTGGCACCGCCCAACATCCTGCCTATGTCTATGCCGTCCAGTCCGTGCAAAACCCTTACTCTACCGCCGAGACATTTGGGGTGGCTTACGTGCCGAACTCCCTGATGAAGTCGCTTTTTCAAACAGACTCCATCGCTAATCAGCTCGTTTTTACACTGGCAAAAGGAACGTCCTATCAGGCTGTGGAAGAGAAAATCAAACCTCGGCTGGAACCGTATGGACTGAAAAGCATCTATCCTCGCAAGGATCAATTCAGTGATGCAATTCTTACTAATGAGTTGAAAAGCTTGCGGGCAACGGGCAATTCAATGCCTCCTCTATTCCTTGTTGTAGCGGCAGCCATTTTATATATCATGTTGAAGCGGATGATCGATCAACAGCGTGGACAAATCGGAGTGATGAAGGCATTCGGCTACACAGAATTGGAAGTGATGACACATTATCTTTCCTATTCGGCCATCATCGGGGCGGTCGGTGGGGTACTGGGTGGGCTGGCAGGGATCGCTTTATCCAAGCCGCTCACCAATCTGTATAATGATGTGTTCAACCTGCCGTATATGAATCAGAATTTCTCCCTTCACTGGGTGCTGATTAGTATCGTGATCTCCGTAGGCTTTAGTCTTTTGGCGGGGTGGTTCGGCTGCAGAGGAATTCTGCGATTGCGGCCTGCGGAATCGATGAGAGCCGCTCCGCCTCCGTCTGCGGATAAGACATGGCTGGAGCATGTGGAATTTGTTTGGAGCATGTATACCGTTCAGGGGAAGATGGCTGTGCGAAATATCGCTCGTAACAAACAGCGAAGCTTCTTCACCTTTATTGGTGTCCTGTTTTCCTTCAGTATGATGGTTACTTTTTGGTCGCTGGTAGAGTCTACAGACAGAATGATTACAGGCCAGTTTATGAAAGTGGAAACATACGATGTCAAGGTCTCTTTTCTGTCACCGCTCCCTGCCGCCAGTGTGGTAAATGAGCTTTCTCATATGGACGGGATGAAGCGGGTTGAACCCTTACTGGAAGCACCTGCAACGGTGAAACACAACTGGCACAAGAAGGACCTCATGATTACCGGAATTTCCACTGATTCGCAAATTTTTCACCTGTTCGATGAGCAGAATAAACCCTTGCGCTTGTCCGACTCAGGCATTCTTTTATCCAGATTGCTTGCAGAGCAGCTTGATGTTTCTATGGGATCGAAATTGACAGTCGAAAGCGTCTGGGCCAAAGAATCTCCTGTTACTTTTGAGGTGGTTGGGATCATCGAGTCATTTGGACTGCAAGCCTATACTTCCCTCGATACGCTTCAGGCAAAATACCATCAGGGAAAAATGGCATCCGGGGCAGTTTTTCTTATCGAATCTAGCCACTTAGACAATTTTTTGGCAAAGGCAAACGAAATGAAAATGGTGTCTTCTGTTGAGGATCGAAGCAGTATGATCGCCAACCTTTACAAACAGATTGAGACACTGCAAGCGACGATATGGATCATGGTAGGATTTGCGACCATTTCTGGTTTTGCCATTTTATACAACACCAGTCTCATTTCATTTTCTGAGCGGAAAAGAGAACTTGCATCGCTGCTTGTTCTCGGGTTCACTCCTCGTGAAGTGCAGCAAATCATCACGACGGAATTATGGCTCATTGGCGGAGTTGCCATGCTCTTTGGAATTCCTTTTGCCTGGCAGATGAAATACGGTGTACAGGAATCAATGGAAAGCGATATGTATTCAGTCGGGATCCATATCTCAGGTGAGTCATATCTGCTGGCAGCGGTTGCTACTGTCATTGCCGTACTTGTTGCCCAATTCATCATGCTTAAAAAAATCGAAAAGTTGTCGCTCGTTGAAGTATTGAAAGATCGGGAGTAGTGAAAGGAAACCCTACGCAAGGGAGGAGAAGATTCATGAAAAAACAATGGAAGTGGCTCATCTGGAGTTGCATATTCGTGCTGATTGCTGCTTACTTCGTGTGGATGAAGCAAAAGCCGATTCAGGTCGAAGTGCTTGAGATACAGCCGCAAACGCTGGCAGATGTGGTTACGGAAGATGGGACAGTAGTTTCGAAGCGGGAGTCCAGGGTTTCGGGTGAAATTGGCGGCAAAATCAACCGAATTCACGTAACAGAGGGGCAGTTCGTGAAAAAAGGAACACTGCTCTATGAAATCGATACAGAAGATACGAAATATCAGTTGGCTCGTTTGCAAGGGGAACTGACCAGCGTAGAGGGACAGGAAAAACAAACGAGCAAATCGCCATACTCTTCGGAGATCGCAAGACAGCAAGCTGTGATTGAAGAAGCAAATCTGCAGTTGGATGTGGCAAATGAAGAGTGGGAACGAATGAAATCCATGTACGAAGCAAACGCAGTCAGCAAGCAGCAGTTGGACCAGGCCGACCGGGCAGTGAAACAGGCACAGAACGCCTTGTCACGAGAGCAGCAAGGCTTGCAACTGATTTTGGATCAACATAAACCTGTTCAAGGAACCAGACAACAATTTACCGGAACCAAAGATTCACTAACAGCCCAGATCGAACAACTGAAGTTTTCTCAGGCAAAAGGATTGGTGAGTGCGCCAATGGATGGTGTGATCAAAGAAATCCTGTTCCACGAAGGGGAGATGATCGGTCCGGCAACACCTGTCGTCACCTTGTTCCAATCAGCACCTTTTGAAGTCGAGACCTTTGTGTTAAGTGAGGATGTTCCCGATATTCAGCCAGGGATGGAAGTGACATTGGTACAGGAGCGAAAGGGGAAAGCTGAACACTGGAGCGGCAAAGTCTCCAAGATTGCTTCAGTTGCCGTCTCTCGCACGTCTCCCTTAGGGTTATCAGAACAGCGAGTCAAGATCACGATTCAACCAGCGAAGGATCATGTCGCTTTGCGATTGGGCGATCAAATCGACGTTCAGTTTGTCACCCATGAGGAACAGAACAGACTGATTTTGCCTAAAACAGTCCTTTTCCCTATGGAAGATGAGGATGCGGTATGGGTAGTAAGAGAAGGAAAGGCATACGTACAGAAAGTGCTAAAAGGGTATGAAACAGCCGATGAGGTTGCTGTTGACGGAGGGCTTGTGCCTGGTGAACTGGTGATCAATGATCCACAGGTCAAAGGATTGGCGGATGGAAAAGCAGTGGAAGCCAAGGCGGTTCAACGGTGAGCGAAATATTTTTGAAACAAAAAGAAAGCCATGCGTCCGAAGCATGGCAGTTTGGGGCCCCGCCCGATGCCAGCGATAGCTTGTGTCGGGTGGGTTTTCTTAGCATTTGTATTCGAATTCGCAGTAAGACTTGCTGTAGTAGTACTCAATATCGTCATCTGTCATGTAGACGAATTTGTCATGCTCCCAGCCGAGCCGCTTTGAAATGTGATCAATCATATTCTTGCGTTCTTGACGTGTAATCATAGATTCTCCACTCCTTTGGAATTGTCTCAATCTGTTTCTGTACAACGATTGATTTGTTAGTTGTATTATATAACAGTTGCGATGCGTTTGACAATCACTGTAACAAAGTTTTCGCAAAATTAGGTAAATAGAAGGAGTGCAGGATGTTGATAAACGAACCTGTGTTCGCATATAATACAAACAAATGTTCCTACACGTGGTGATGAAAATGGAAGTTGATCGTCTGATCCGAAGTTGGCTAGTCTGGCGGGAAACCAGTCTACATCTACAAAACGACAAGCAGTTAATCGCTTCATCCTCTGTTCGTTTTCCTATGGGGTATGAGTACCTGCTTCAATATTTACTAAGTGCAAGTCAATTCATGACGCAAACCAGCTATCGCAGATTGAGCAAACAGGGGGTGAGAATCCTCGGGGAACACAAGGAGGACAGAGAGTACTTTGTGCTGTGCAAGCATCAGCAAAAAACACGAATGATTCGTATGACCCATGACCAGCTCAAGGGTGAGATGCAAAAGAAAATGGAAGAGTTGATTCGCAATGTAGGGGGAGTATCTGAAGTATCCCAACTAAAGAAGTAGTAAAAACGAACGTTCGGCTGTTGTTGTTGTCGTAATGAACGGTTTTTGGCTTGCTGGATAAATGTTTATATCAGAACGTTCGGATTTAGCCTTGTCGATCGAAGGAGATTGTGATACATTGTAACTCATACGAAATAAATAGTTGCTCGTATAATTTTTGGGGATATGGCCCATAAGTTTCTACCAGGCGACCGTAAATTGCCTGACTACGAGTGAAAGAGCCCCTAGGGTTCCACTTCTTGTTGTTTCCTTTATTGGAAGGAGATGCGTAGAGAAGGTTGGTCCGAGCGGGGCTGGCACGATCATGCTTTTTGTGCTACACCTAAGGGAGAAAAGCCCAGAGGGACAGGTTTCACTTGAACTGCGTTTTTTGACGTATTCAGTGATCTGTCCGTCTGGGTTTCTTTGTTTTTTTCATTCTATTTTAAAGGAGTAGAGGATTTTGAAGGAGTTGCAAGACCGCATCATCCAAGACGGGAATGTCCTTTCCAGCCACGTGTTGAAAGTTGATTCATTTCTCAATCATCAGGTTGACCCCATGCTCGTATCAAAGATTGGCAAAGAATTCGCAAGCGTGTTTGCAAATGAGAAAATTACCAAAGTGATCACGATTGAGTCAAGTGGAATACATTTTGCTTTTGCAACAGCACTCGCTCTGGAAGTTCCTTTTATCTACGCCAAGAAGAAAAAAGCAGTAACACTCACGGAAGACGTGTACTCATCTTCTGTCCATTCGTTTACGAGACAGGAAACATACCAGATCAGTGTATCCAAGCGTTATTTGAACGCAGAAGATCGGGTGCTGATCATTGATGATTTTCTGGCAACGGGCGCTGCACTTATCGGTTTGAAAGAAATCGTGGAGGCATCTGGCGCAACGCTTGTAGGCGTAGGAACCGTCATCGAAAAAAGCTTCCAGGAAGGCAGAGCCCTACTGGAGGAGGCGGGGGTTCGCATCTACTCCCTTGCACGGATTGAATCCATGTCACCAACACACATTCAATTCATTGAAGAGGAACAAAATGTGATGAAGAAGGAGCGTTTGGAGAATGTTAAGTAAGCAAAAGGTTATTACGCTAGGATTGCAGCATGTCCTCGCCATGTACGCAGGGGCAGTCGTCGTTCCACTGATCATCGGGGGTGCGTTGAAACTGTCACCAGCTCAGATGGCTTACCTGATAGCTGCTGATTTGTTTACTTGCGGGATTGCGACGTTGTTGCAAGTAATCGGAACCCGTTATGTGGGGATTCGTTTACCCGTTGTTCTTGGCTGTACTTTCACAGCAGTAGGTCCAATCATTGCGATTTCCCTTACGTCCAACCTGGCTACTGCGTACGGTGCGATCATTCTTGCGGGTATATTCGTTTTCCTGGCAGCGCCTTTGTTTGGTAAACTCCTTCGCTTTTTCCCAACGGTTGTTACCGGTTCTGTTGTTACAATCATTGGTTTGTCACTCATCCCTGTTGCGATGAACAATGCGGCAGGCGGACAAGGAAGCCCTGATTTTGGTCAACCTAGCAACCTGTTATTAGCTCTTGGCACACTTGTTGTGATCCTTTTAATTAATCGTTTTTCTACTGGATTTCTCCGTGCCATCTCTGTTCTTGTTGGTCTGATCGCAGGAACTGTGGTTGGTTATTTCATGGGATTGGTTAACTTCTCTAATGTGGCACAAAGCTCCTGGTTCAATATCGTTCAGCCTTTCTACTTCGGTGCACCACAGTTTAATATCGTAGCCATTTTAACGATGATTCTTGTCTGTATCATCAGTATGGTAGAGTCAACGGGTGTCTATTTCGCTCTTGGCAAAGTAACCGACAAAAAAATCGAATCTGACGACATCGTGAAAGGGTTGCGTGCAGAGGGACTTGCTATTGTCCTTGGTGGAATTTTCAATGCATTCCCATACACCACCTACTCCCAAAACGTTGGTCTTGTCTCGCTTACCCGTGTCAAAACTCGTGACGTTATCGTTGCCTCCGGTTTTATCCTGATTATACTTGGTCTCTTGCCTAAGTTGGCAGCATTGACGACAGTGATTCCGAATCCTGTCTTGGGCGGGGCGATGGTTGCCATGTTCGGAATGGTTGTAGCGTCAGGGATCAACATTCTTTCTAGTGTAGACTTGCGCCAAAACGAAAACCTGCTCATTGCTGCATGCAGTATTGCAGTCGGTCTTGGCTCTGCGGCTGTTCCACAAATGTTTGACCAGCTTCCAGAGATGGCCAAGATGCTTTTGCAAAGCGGGATCGTAACCGGATCAGTGACGGCGGTTGTCCTTAATATTTTGCTGAACCACAATCGGCAAACAGCACCACTTCCTGTTCAAACATCGGTTAACTAAACGGTTATGATCGTTTAGTTGCCCGCTAGCAAAACTGTCGACAATAGTGAAACAAAGAAGAGTAAGTTGCGGGAAACCCAGCTTGCTCTTTTTTCTTTTTTTCATAAGTTCATCCACAATTAACCATTTCAGGTGTTACAATTGACAATATCGGGTATAGATATTTAGTGAACATGATCAGGTTTTAGTGTGGGTTTTTGTGGGAGGGAGTTTGGCATGACCGATAGATCACTCGATTCAGAAGGGATTTTGGACCTGATACGTCAACTGGAAACAGAGACATATGCACAGACTGTTTTAAATCCCAATGACGGCTATGTATTCGTAGAGAACCAGGTCATCTACGTAATTGATGCGCAGGCGGGAGGGCGACAACCTTCCGTGGTACCGAGTAAAACGGTAGAGTTGTCAGTCAACGGTACAAAAATACCTCAAAAAATGGTTGTCTACGCCAAGGACCGCATCACTTGGCGAATTATTGAAGAACAAGTGCGGCCGTATCAAATTACGATTTCCGATAATCAAATGGAGGTCTACTTAACGATTGAACCTGAGCGGTTAATTAGTCAAATCTTAAAAACTTCAGAACCATGTCTTTTGTATCGACCCGAAACGGAAGGATTACCTCTGACGGATACTGCTTTTGTAAATGAGCAGATCGTTGGTGAGTTGTCCAATTTACAGATTGTTGCTGAAATTAATCACTCCGAAATAGAGCGTGCCATTCAGGAGAAGAATGGTGAGCCGGTAGTAATCGCCAAAGGGATTCCAGAGGTACATGGGCGAGATGGATATGTGGAAACGTTTTTTGGCAACACCACGGAACATGTGCTAAGTGAATACAACGGTCGGGTAGACTACCGGGAGCGCATCCAGATACCCAGCGTAAAACAGGGCGATCCACTTGGTGTCATTCATCCGGCAGTACCGGGCTCTTCAGGCGAAAATGTATTTGGAAAGGAAGTCAGTCCTCCTGCTGTATCCGATACAGTTGTGATTACACGCAGAAATGTATCGATCAACAGCAATGGTCAAGCAGTTGCCCTAAAGGACGGAAGACCATCCCTTACCGGGGACAAGGTAAAATATTTTGATATTCAAACGGTCTATACGGTAGAAGGCGATGTCGATCTTTCGGTAGGGAATGTTTATTTTAACGGCGATGTTGTGATTAAAGGCGATGTAAAAGAGACCATGCGTGTAGAAGCATCCGGGAATGTCTACATTTACGGCAGTGCCCATAGTGCGACAATCATTTCAGCACAAAATGTCTATATAAAAGGACACGCCACCAAATGTGAAGTGTACGGCGGTAAACTTGGCCTGATCTACAGTCGGATCTACAGCTATTTCCAGTGTTTTATTGAGCTTCATGAGGGCTTGGAGCGTGACTCCAAAAAAGTGCATAAGCTGATGGAGGAACGGGGAAAAAATGTAGCGATTGGTCAAATCGTCTCTCTCCTGATTCAGGAACAGTATAAACAAATCATCAGTTTAATCAATCAATATGATGAAGCCTTACAGGGAGCAGGCAAAATGCTTCCGATGGAATTTACCATCACGGGTCGTTTGCTTCAGCTTTTCAAAAATACAGAATTAATGGGTACCATTAAACAATTTCAAGATTTCAGGAAGGTATACGAATACATTTTGAACCTTAAATTGCAGATAGAGAACAGTGTATTCGAAGAAAGTGACATCGTTATTGGTTCTGCCAACTTTTCAAAACTGGCTACCAATGGGTCTTTGCTAGTAACGGGTCCAGGGCTCGTTCACTGCGAAGTAGAGGTGGAGCGTGATTGTCTCTTTAAAAATGCGGAAGGGTCTTGTAAAGGGGGCTCTGTCTATGCTCGCCGCAAAATCAGGATGGCTGAAGCAGGTACTCCATTCGGTCGAAATACATTCCTGCGCGCAGGAGAATCCGTACGTCTAGGACGAGCCTACGGTGTGACAATCCGTGTGGGTGATCGTATGATCGAACTGCTAGAGGATAAAAAAGATGTCTGCCTCTGGATTGACAATGACGGCAACCTGAATCAAAGTTGCTCACGAATAGTAGATTAATTTATGTAGAAAAGAGACGTTCCTATGGGAAGGTCTCTTTTCTTGATTAGGAATATCGATAGAAAAATTTTTATTATAAAAAATTATTTGATTATTCCGATTGTATAACTTATGATGAGGATAAATCGAATGGATTGAGGGGGAATACGAAGTGATTTCTTTTAAACGATTAAGTGAATGTACGCTTGTCGAGGCAGTTGAACTGTGGAATCGTGGATTTGAGGGATACTACTTCCCGATGACAACCAATGTTTTTTCCTTTGTTCAAAGAGTCGCTAATGAAGGACTTTCTCTCGATCATTCAATCGTAGCCGTAAAGGACGGACAGTTGATTGGTTTTGTCTTAACTGGGATTCGGAACCTGAACGGAAAGAAGGTTGCATGGAATGGCGGTACGGGGGTAGTGCCTGAATATCGTCACCAAGGTGTAGGCAAGGCTCTGATGAAGGAAGTATTTGAATTATATCGCAGGGAAGGTGTATCGGTTGCAACCCTAGAAGCAATCAGCGCCAATGAAAAGGCAATATCATTATATGAACAAATGGGCTATCAAGTAGTGGATAAACTCTACTTCTATCATCAGTCGGAGCCGTTGCAACCATTAGTCTCAGGTGCTGCTTCCTCAGTCGAATTCAACTACAGAACGAAAAAGGGAGTTCCGCATGATGTACAGATACTTCCGTTTTATCGTGCAGAGGCTGCCTGGCAGACACAATGGGCTAGTGTGAGAGATGGCGAATCATTAGTCGTCATAGATGAGGATGGCGAACCGATAGCTTATGCCCTCTTCAGGAGAACTCGCAATGAAGAAGGGAAACTATTAAGTATTAATCTTTATCAGGCTGAAGTAAAGCCAAATCACCCGAATGAAAAGGACATCTATATTTATCTTCTAACAAAAGTTTATTGTCCCCTGGAGCTTGCCGTAAACCGAGGTACCGTAAATATACCGGCCTCTAATCATCTCTTGACATCGCTGCTTCTTGAATGGGGATTTTCATCACGAGCAGAGCAAGTCTGGATGAAATGCCAAATGGATAATTTTTCCTGTTGAAATACTAGAACCAATCATGATAAGATGCTTTTTGTCGCTACACGAGAGAGAAGATAGTGTTGAAATAAAATTAAAAAACACTATTGACTTTCAAGTGAAGAACTGATAGAGTATATAAATGTCGCCGCTGATTGTCGAATCTTGCGGATGACGATACGGATCAGTTTTACATGACAAAATGCTCTTTGAAAACTGAACAATAAAGCGTTTTATAGTGAATCAAACACTAGCCAAGTGAATTGTTTTGCAGTTTAGAATCAACTCGATCTTTTTGGAGAGTTTGATCCTGGCTCAGGACGAACGCTGGCGGCGTGCCTAATACATGCAAGTCGAGCGAGGGTCTTCGGACCCTAGCGGCGGACGGGTGAGT
>NZ_JBNCMT010000011.1:49867-144504 GCF_049846925.1 Brevibacillus nigriterrae | reverse complement strand
TCGAGGTAGGCAAAGAAATTACTTTGGGGTGGAATCAGCAGGATTCAACAACAATTCCGTATGAATTGTAACAAAACGGTCATGACCGTTTTCCCCTCTCATCGGGGGACTGAAACGTGTTTGACCGCAAGCGGTCACATCCACTTTTATAAAAAACGTCGAGACGTTTTTCACAGAAAAAAATACATTATGTGTGGGGGCATTCGGATGTTCAAGAATTGGAAAACAGCAGCATTAGCTTTGAGTGTAGTGGGTCTGACTGTAATTGGTTGTAGCTCTGGTGACAAGCCTTCAGCTCCGGCAAGTTCCTCGGCGGCTCCAGCAGCTTCGTCTGGAGAAGCAAAAGAGCTTGTGGTAGTTGACTGGGGCGGTGCTTCTTCTGAAGCAGCCAAAAAAGCAGTTTACGAACCGTTTGAAAAAGCAAAAGGTGTAAAAATCACTGTTGTGTCACCAACAGATACAGGTAAGCTCAAGGCAATGGTACAATCTGGCAGCGTGGAGTGGGACGTTGTGAATTCGGATACGGATGTTGCGCTTCGTCTGGAACTGGAGGGGTTATTAGAAAAACTGGATTATAACGTAATCGACAAAACAGATGTGTACCCGGAACTGGTAACCGATTCTACCATTGGCTTGCAATTATACTATACGAATATTGCCTTCAATACCGAGCAGTTCAGTGGGGATAACCATCCAAAAACATGGACTGAATTCTGGGATACACAAAAATTCCCTGGTGCCCGTTCACTCTACAAGAGCCCAATGGGTACACTCGAATCGGCATTGTTAGCTGATGGAGTCGCTCCCGACAAACTGTATCCGCTTGATGTAGACCGTGCTCTTGCCAGCTTGAACAAGGTGAAAAAAGATGTGAAGGTTTGGTGGGATGCGGGCGCACAGCCTCCGCAATTACTGGCGACAAAAGAAGTTGCTCTTGCTGCCGCATGGAATGGACGTGTATCCGCAGCGAAAAAACAGGGATCGAAAGTCGATAATGAGTTCAACGAAGCTCTCGCCATGTCCACTTCCTGGATTATTCCGAAAGGAGCGCCACACAAGGAACTGGCACAGGAGTTTATCAGCTTTGCGATGAAACCGGAGCAGCAGGCAGCATACTCTCAACTGATTGACTACGCTCCAACAAATAAAAAAGCACTTGATCTGCTCCCGGAGGAAGTTAAACAACGGCTAGGCTCCGGCGAGAAAAACAAGATTATGATCGACATAAAATACTGGGCTGAGAACTTCAACGAAGTAAACAAAAGCTTCAACAAGTGGTTGCTTGAGTAGTGAGTCAGGTTATTAGACCTAGTAAAGTTGTCAGGGGGTAGGATATGGAAAAAATAAACACAGAGGCTCCGGTATTTATCAGGGTTCCCCCTTTGCTCAATTTCTCGAAAATACCAGGAATTAAGTGGCTGCTGCTCATCGTGCCGCTTATGTATGTGCTGATTCTTTTGTATTACTCCATGATCAGTGTATTAAAACTGAGCTTTTACGATGACAATGGCTTTACGCTTGAGTATTTGAAAGAGACTCTGACAGACACCCTGTATTTAAAAGTGCTCTGGCTTACGGTGAAGACTGCTTTTCTTGTAACCATTGCCACACTTGTAATTGGCTATCCAATTGCGTATCTGCTGGTTGTGATCGAGTCCGAGAGATGGAAAAAAATTATTTTGGGAACAGTGATGATCACACTCTGGATCAGCTTGCTCGTAAGGACATTCGCCTGGACCGTAATTCTTCAGGAGCATGGGGTTGTAAATGAGGCTCTTCTGGCAATCGGGATAATCAAGGAGCCGCTGAAGCTTTTGTACAACACGACAGGCGTAGTAATCGGGATGACGCATATTTTGCTGCCATATATGGTACTCAGTTTGCATTCGGTCATGGAGCGGATTGATCAAAGGCTGATGCAGGCAGCGCAGGGTCTGGGAGCTCGTCCAAGCAGAGCATTTTTTCAGGTGTTTTTCCCGCTTTCACTTCCAGGAGTAATGTCTGGTTCACTGATTACCTTTGTGCTTGGCCTCGGTTACTTCATCACACCAGCACTCTTGGGCGGTCAAGGGAATATGATGATTTCCAAGCTGATTCAAGAGAATATTCAGTCTACACTGAACTGGAATCTGGCTTCTTCCTTGTCGCTCGTACTTTTGGTAACTACGCTACTCCTGCTCTCGCTTGCCTATTGGCTCTCGAAGCTTTCACCCGTGCTGAAGGGAGATGAGTAATCCATGTGGTTACGAGTGCTGGTCGGAATTATTCTGGTATTGATGGTTGCTCCCATATTGGTCATTGTACCGTTGTCATTCAGCTCTGAAGTGGCATTTACATTTCCTCCACCTGACTACTCGACAAAATGGTATGACAGCTTCCTGAATAACGATCAGTGGATGGAAGGAATGGGACGAAGCATCATCATTTCACTATTAACCGCTGTGGTGGCGACTGTTCTTGGGACCATGGCTGCACTGGCAGTAGATCGCCTGTCTTTTCCAGGGAAAAAAATATTTATGAATCTGATCGTTGCGCCGATGATCTTTCCGGTTGTTGTCGTAGGGATTGCACTCTATCATTCCTTTTCCATCTACAAGCTGACAAACACTATCACAGGCTTGGTATTGGCTCATTCGATCCTGGCTATTCCGATCGTGTTTGTCACCGTGCTTGCGGGATTAAAGGGAGTAGACAGAAATCTGGAGTTTGCAGCGTTAAGTCTCGGTTCCACACCCATTGGGGCATTTTTCAGGATCACCTTGCCAATTATTCGTTCCTCTGTTTTTGCCGGTGCGCTATTTGCTCTGATCACATCGCTTGATGAGGTAGTTGTTACGATTTTCGTGGCGGGGGCAAAAACAAAAACGCTGCCAATCGTTATGTGGGAAAACATGAGAACTCAAGTTGACCCAACGATCGCAGCGGTTTCTGCCATATTAATTTTAGGAACAATTGTCATCTTTATCCTTCAGGCGATGATAGCAAAGCCTGACCATAAAACAAAATGATCATGATCTCGGACCAGGCTTTCCTCCGTGCTGCTGCTCATATTGATTATGTAGATCCTTCAACGCTGCGATCAGTGCGTTGGCGGCTCTTCCTCGATAATGTGTCTGCAAAAGGCGCGTGGGCATATCAATTCCATCCTTGAGACTGAATCCTTTCAACAAACTGGCGACATAATCTCTGCCATGCTGTGTTGCAAGGGTGCAGGATGCTTCGATGATCACTCCGTATTTATTATCAACTTCGGCGGTAATGGTCAGCGAGTCGTAGACGTTTTGGGCAGCCATTCCTTGTGGAAGACGGGCATGACCAGCAATGAAGATGGTATTGGCTGAAAACATTAGCAGTTCACCACACTTTTTTAGAATGTACATGTATTGTATTATGAAAATTTTGAATAGGTCAATTCGTTCGAAAAAATACTGGTTGACAGAATGACAAAAATAACGAATAATGTGAAATAATTCAAGGATAATTGGTTTCCCCAGTTATCATATTGAATCAGATGACGTTAAAGACGATGTGCAAAAAATACCGACTGCCTTGCTTTGCCAGATCTTTCTAACCGAAAGACGATACGCAAACGATAGCCAGTTAAACCACACGAATCCGTGTTTGTGGTTTAACTGGCTTTTTATTTTGGGGAAAGGAGAGAAAATCACGTGGCAGGTGCTTTACGGGAGATCAAAATACTGGATTTGACGAGGGTACTGGCAGGGCCATTTTGCTCAATGATCTTGGGTGACCTCGGTGCGGAAGTCATCAAGGTAGAAGGCCCTGATTCAAGGGATGATACAAGGGCATGGGGGCCGCCCTTCGTCGGTGGAGAAAGTGCGTATTATCTCTGTGCCAATCGAAACAAACGAGCCATCACCGTGAATTTCAAAAGTGAAAAGGGAAAGGAAATCATCAAGAAGCTGATTGCAAGGTCAGATGTGGTCGTACAAAACTTCAAAACAGGCACATTGGAAAAATGGGGCCTGGGCTACGAAGAAATGAAGAAAATCAATCCGCAAATCATTCTTGCGTCCATTACCGGGTTCGGGACAAATGGCCCCTACAAGGACGAACCTGGCTACGACTACATCATCCAAGCCATGGGGGGATTGATGAGTATCACCGGGGAAAAGGATGGGCCGCCAATCAAGGGTGGTGTCGCCATCGCCGATATTTTAACCGGATTGTACACCGTGATCGGAATTCTCTCTGCCCTGCATGAGCGCAATTATTCAGGAGAGGGACAGCAAATTGACATTTCCTTGTTTGACTCGCAAATCTCGGCTCTGGTGAACGTGGCAAGCAACTATCTGGTTTCAGGCGTGATCCCACAGAGACTGGGCAACCAGCACCCGAATATTGTCCCTTATCAAATTTTCCCTACAAAGGACATAGAAATGGTCGTCGCTGTTGGAAATGACCATCAGTTCAGCAAATTTGCATTCATACTGGGGATGCCTGAACTAGCGACGAACGAAAACTATCGGACGAATGCCAAGCGGGTAGAAAATCGGGAAGAGCTGATCCCGATCATTTGCGAACGAATGAAAGAAAGACAAGCGAAGGAATGGCAAAGCCTTTTACAGCAGGCGGGTATTCCAAACGGGCCGATCAATGACATGCAAATGCTGTTTGAAGACCCGCAGGTACACGCAAGAAACATGGTTGTGGAGATTGCCCATCCGACAGCAGAGATGGTAAAGCTGGTGGGCAGTCCGCTCAAGCTTTCCAGAACACCGGTTGAAATGCGAAGGCATCCG
This sequence comes from Brevibacillus nigriterrae, assembly GCF_049846925.1. NCBI lineage: Bacteria > Bacillati > Bacillota > Bacilli > Caryophanales > Paenibacillaceae > Brevibacillus > Brevibacillus nigriterrae. The sequence goes on along the minus strand of NZ_JBNCMT010000011.1, from coordinate 139,741 downwards.
CCGATCTACGGGGAGCATACCGAAACCGTATTGTCTGAATTGGGTTTTACTTTCGAAGACATTCAAACAATGAAAGCAAATAAAGATATTTAGGAGGAAGACGAAGATGATGAACTTTGCCCTTACCGAAGAACAAACAATGGTTAAAAAAATGGTGAGAAGCTTCGTGGATAAGGAAATCATGCCGAACATTCAGGAGTGGGATCAAAAGGGACATTTCGAGCCGACAATTCTGAAACGTTTGGCAGAGCTTAATCTGATGGGTGTGTGCATCCCTGAGAAATACGGTGGAATGGGGATGGATTACAATACACTGGCCATCGTTTGTGAAGAGCTGGAGCGTGGGGACACCGCTTTTCGCACAGCAGTATCCGTGCATACAGGCTTAAACAGCATGACCCTGCTCCAATGGGGGAACGAGGAACAAAAGCAAAAATATCTGATTCCCCAAGCACAAGGCGAAAAAATCGGGGCATTCGGTCTGACCGAGCCAAACGCAGGCTCTGACGTAGCAGCGCTGCAGACGACAGCGAAAAAAGAAGGGGACTATTACATTTTGAACGGCTCCAAAACATGGATCTCGCTGTGTGATGTAGCCGACAACTTTATCATTTTTGCCTATACCGATAAGGAACAGAAGCATAAAGGCATCTCTGCTTTTATCGTGGAGAGAACTTTCCCTGGAGTAAAAACCAAAGCAATCAAGGGAAAACTGGGGATTCGTGCAGGCAACACGGGCGAGGTATTTTTGGATGAGGTAAAAGTCCCAAAAGAAAACCTTCTCGGTCAGGAGGGAGAAGGCTTTAAAATCGCTATGGCCGCTCTCGACAATGGTCGCTTCACCGTCGCAGCGGGTGCTTGCGGGTTGATCGCAGCCAGTCTGGAAGCAAGTCTTGACTACTGCCACTCACGAAAAACGTTTGGCAAGGAAATCGGGAAGCATCAGCTCGTTCAGCAAATGATCGCGAAAATGGTGATCGGCTTGGAAAATTCTCGACTGCTCGTCTATCGTGCAGGCTGGTTAAAAAACCAGGGAGAGCGCAATACGAGAGAGACCTCCCTGGCAAAATGGTATTCCTGCGATGCGGCATTCCAGGCTGCCAGTGACGCCATCCAAATTCATGGTGCCTACGGGTACTCCAGCGAATATCCGGTGGAAAGATACATGCGCAACGCCAAAGCACCAGTCATTTATGAGGGAACAAGAGAAATTCATACGATCATGCAGGCGGAATATGCTCTCGGCTATCGCACAGACAAACCGCTAAGCAAAATGCTTCCCGCATGGCCATTTGAAGAATAATTGTGTGTTTAGGTCATTTCAGCCCTTCCATGTCTTGTGGAAGGGCTTTTTTTGAGCCTATTCTACATATTTTTAACTTTTTCTTAATATTAACTCTGGTATTCGTTTGATAGAGAAGGTAGGATAGTATTTGTTAACAAAACGGTCATGGCCGTTTTGTTTGCTTGCTTAGCTAGAGGAAGGGGAACCACCGCTTGTCATTACGTAATTATTTACTGCCTGTCTACATTATTCTAACTGCTGCCCTTTTGTTTTCGATTGTTAAAGTAGACCATTGGGATTTATGGTGTATTTTGATTCTTGGTGCCGCTATATACGGGATAAAGAAAGACTCGAAAATGATCGCCTGGATCAACTTTTTACCCGTAGGGATTTTCGGACTTGCTCTCTTTTACGTCATCTATAAATATGCGAATCCGATGTGGGATCAAGTTCTATCATTCCAGTTAAAAAATGTTCATCATATTTTTAATTGGAATGAATTGTTTAACTCCATTCCCGGCAATGACGCTTGGATGTTTCGAGTATGGCAGCCAGACTGGTTAACTGCCTACATGCGATGGGTGTATACGTACGGATTTGCTTTATCTTTTTGGATTTGCGTGATTCGTGCCTTTTTTACAAAAGATGTGAGAAAGATGGCACAGTATTCGCTGGCTGGCTATTTGTTGCAGGTTCCATTCATACTTCCGTTCTATAACACCGTATTTTTGCAGGAAGTCTGGTATGTTCAAGGTACACCTGACCTTTTGACACGTACGGCTACGCCAGCAGAGCAATTTGCTTTTACGGTGAACTGTTTTCCGAGCATGCACACATCCATTGCGTTCGCTGCCATCGTGCTGGTGCTGCGTGAAAAAAGCAAATGGTACCGCACCATTGTTATCGGCTATTGCTCATCCATTATCCTCTCGACGATGTATCTCAAGATTCACTGGATCATTGATGTGATTGCGGGAATGCTGTTTGCGTATCTGATCGTCAAGCTGGCAGACTTCATCGTCAATTCCAAAGTTTTCGAAACGATGATGAAAAGAGTCGAGGCCTTCGGGGCGAGACTGCAACGTACCAGAATTGAGAACCGAGCACCTAGCGTCAGCAGTGAAGAAACAATTAGTGGTTAGTTACGTTCATAATCTCGAAGACACAACCCTTTCATAAACTATGGAAGGGTTTTTTATTTGCCATCAGAACTGAGTAGAGGTGGGAAGAAGTGTAAATGGATGAATGGGGTTGGTTATGGTGAATAAAACTACCAACATTCTCATCTTGGGCGGGTACGGTGTCACAGGTAGTATGATTGCAAATCTGCTATTACAGGAATCAGAAGTAAAGCTGGTTCTGGCAGGAAGGAGTATGGAAAAGGCTCAGGCAAAAGCGGCTGAGCTTAATTCCCTTTTCCCAGGAAATCGGGTGATGGGAGCATACGCTGATGCTTCAAATGAAGCAACGCTCAAAACACTTTTTGAATCGGTTGACCTGGTGATCGTGGCATCCAGTACTTCAGCGTATGCCAGACAGATTGCCAGATCAGCGATTCAGTCAGGTATTGATTATCTAGATATTCAATATTCCTCTTCCAAGCTGCAAACATTGCATTCGTTAGAAAGGGAAATTGTTGACGCCGGGTGTTGCTTTATCACGGATGGAGGGTTTCATCCGGGATTGGCGGCTCTTCTGGTTCGATTCATGGCAAAGGAATTTGACGAAATTGAGGTTGCGAATGTAGGCAGTCTGATCAAAATTGACTGGGCAAGTATGAATTTTGCTGAGGCAACTATTCAGGAATTGGTCGAAGAACTAAAAAGCTTCGATACTGCCTATTATTCCAATGGCAAATGGAAAAAGGGTGGATCGATTGATCAGCGGGTCATGGATTTTGGGAGGATTTTCGGTAGGCAGTTATGTACGCCGATGCACCTGCATGAGATGGATGAGCTGCCCACACGATATCCTACGCTCAAGGAAACAGGTTTTTTTGTCGGAGGTTTTAATTGGTTCGTCGATTGGGTTGTCATACCGATTGCTTTTTGTGCTTTTTACCTGAACGCTGATCGTCTGACGAAAAAGATGGGAAGTTTTATGAACTGGGGATTGGTAACCTTCTCGAAACCACCATATGGAACGATGTTAAAAATTGAAGCTAGTGGATGGAAAGATAATGAGCAAATCACCAAGGAATTGACTTATTACCATTCCGACGGCTATATGCTTACAGCAATTTCAGTGGTTGCCTGTATCCTGCAGTACCTGGATGGCTCGATAAAAAAGCCCGGATTGTGGACACAGGCTAACCTGGTTCAACCAGAACAAATGGTTACCGATCTCATCAAAATGGGTGTATCCCGATTGTGAAGCAGTGTACATAAATGGATGAAATGCCTCCTGTTAATCGCCGTCGACGGAGCGACTTGTACGCAATATGTTAATTACTAGGATGGCCTGTCGTCTCCAGTTGAATATGAACTAGGGGGAAGAGTGCGCTTATGAAGGAAATACTAGGAATTATCGGCGGTATGGGTTCACATGCTACAGTGTCCATGTTTCAACAAATCATCAATCATTCTCCTGCCAGAAAAGATCAGGAGTACATGGAGATTATGATTCATAACAACTCTCGTATACCGGATCGAACGGAAGGCATCTTGGGTCATGGAGATGATCCCTTTCCAGAGATATGCCGGTCTGCCAAATTGCTGGAGGATTGTGGAGCGACCATACTTGTCCTTGCTTGTATAACAGCCCACCACTACAGTGAAAAGCTAGAGTCCTCACTGGGCAAGGCTCATTTATTTCATATCGTAAAAGAAACGGTGGCGTACACACGAAAGCTCTATCCCGACCTGAAAAGGGCAGGTGTGCTTGCCACCGAAGGCACAATTAAATCGAAGCTTTGGGAAAAAGAATTTCGCATGAACAACATTGATACAGTTGTCCTTTCTGAAGAAGAACAAGCCGATTATTTTACCAATGTCATCTATGGCCCCCAAGGTGTGAAAGCGGGATTTCGCAATGAGCAGCTGAAAGATAGTTTGCTAGAGGGATGTCACAGACTGGTGAGTAAGGGGGCCGAGGTGATCATTGGAGCCTGTTCCGAGTTACCTTTGCTTATCGCCAAGGAAGATGTGCAGGTACCGTACATTGATGCCATTCAGGTAGCTATCGAAAAGTTAACAACTACCTACTATCAATAGATCGGATAATTTCTTGTATTCCAGCGTTTTAAATCGGTAATTCGGGAGTACATTCGCCTGTTGCCTAGCTTGACAAAAGGAGTAATGGCAGGATTGGTATTTACCTCGAGTATCCAGGGCTTTCTGCGCCGCCGTGAAATGGCCACATCTACACCGAGTTCCCAGACTTTCGGGAAAACTCGTTGGAACTGACGTCCCGTGGCCCGACTCAGACCGTACAACGATTGCAGGTAATTTTTCGTTGCGCGTTTTTTCATATGCCGGCGTAACAGTCTTGCAGCAGACATAATCCTCCCGCCTTGGCTTCTGTTGGTAACAATCATTCTAGGAGGCGCAACACGCCCGACAATACCAGCAACCTCCCAATTGCGGAGTTCATTTTTCAGTACCATGACTCGCAAATCAAAAGGTCGGCGGTGATACCGAAGCATACGAATTCCTTTTTGAACAAGATAGGGTTTACTTCCAATTTGCCTGACAATGAATCGATAGAATGAGTGAAAGTCATTAAAAATAACCCTCGAGGTTCCCCCTCGCAGCTCATATTTTGTATTCAGTTTTCTTGCTCTCATGACGCCCCTTCCTTTTAGACCATTTACCGGCTTGAGATAAACTGCCCTGTATTGGCGCACCATTCTGTGGAGGGTATTCATCCCAAAACTCTTCGTGGGGGGGATGTGTGCAGCTATCATCTTGTCTTTCTTGAGGGCATGAGTCTTTTTGAGTTTGCTGGCAATATATCGCTTACCGTTTCTGTTCATCTGGCAGCACTCCTTACAATCATGTAAATGCTATACAGTATACGAAATGGTGCTCAAGACAGATATGGTTCAGATGCTCATTTGTTTGAGTCACGTCAATCATCTGCCCATCATACGGTATAGGAAAAATACCTGGTGTTAGGAGAATGTAGATGGTTTTCTATGACTCGGCTGAGTGGCATGGGCAAGTGCGACCTGTTCAAAATTCACTTGCAGTCATTGACACGAAAATAGGTGATGTGAACGGTGACCGGGTTCCCGACATCGTCAGGCTAATGGGAGTCCGCTCTTCTGATGGCAGCAGATCTTTTGTGGATCAACTTTCTCTATCGATTCAAGATGGGCGAACGTCAATGACATATTCGATGCCATTACGTGAAAATGCAGGTTATCATCCTACTTTGTTTTTAGGCGATTTTACGGGGAATCGGGTAAATGATATCTTGGTGAGCCTTGATACAGGAGGTTCAGGAGGATATTCGGGCAACACCATGTATTCGTTCTTGAATAACCAGGCCAAACTATTATTTGACTCCGAACAATATAACCGGCAGCAACAAAATAATTATACGGTTACCTACAAGGACTATTATCGTGTAGAAGTAAAAAGCACTTCGCCCGCCAAAACCTACTTGATTGACATTCAGTTAAAAGGAAAGGAATACTTATCAGACCTGTATAATCCTAATGGAACACTGAAGAAGCCTGTTCAAGGAGAAGTGACAGCCTTGAGTGGTGAATTCCCGATTGATTGGAACAGAGATGGTCGATATGAATTGCTTGCGATCCAGAGGACAATCGGCCTATATAATGCTGACACACTCGGGTATGTAATGAATTTTTTGCGATGGGATGGTTCCAAATTTGCGACGTACAATCAATGGTTCTCGATTCCATAATAAGGGGAAAAAGAGAAGAGAGGGCTAAAAACCCTCTCTTCTGTATAAGTTTGGGGCCCCGCCCGACGATGCAACACGGATGTTGCGTTTAGTCGACCTCCAGCGATAGCTTGTGTCGGGTGGGTTATTTTATGGAATTTGCGGGATATCAACCTTAGGTACTTCGCCGCTCAGTGCTTCAAGGAAGGCAACAAGATCGTTAACTTCTTCATCTGACAAGTTGAGCGGGCGCACGAGTGGATCTTTGTTTCCGTGATTGCCTCCACCTTGATTGTAGTATTCAATTACCTTTTTCAAAGTGTCCATGCTTCCATCGTGCATGTATGGAGCAGTATGTGCAATACCTCTTAGAGCAGGTGTTCTGAATTTACCTTTATCCGCCTCTTGTTTGGTTACGTTAAACCGCCCGTCGTCACCTTCCATACCGATGTTATGGAAGTTTTGATCAGAAAGAGTCGGGCCTGCGTGACAAGACATACAACTTGCTTTGCCAGCGAATAACTTCATACCACGAATTTCCTGTTCATTGAGAGCTGCTTTATCGCCCTTGAGGAATCGGTCAACCTTGGTGTCGTTCACGACAATCGTTCTTTCGAAGGAGGCAATGGCTTGACCGATGTTTTCACCAGTGATTTCGCTGTTAAATACAGTTTTGAATTCATCGACATAGGCAGGAACCGTTTTCAACTCTTTTACAAGTTCATCAAGATTTTGGTTCATTTCTACTTTTGATTGAATCGGGCCGAGGGCCTGTTCTTCGAGGTTAGCTGCTCGCCCATCCCAGAAGTTGGAAGTGTAATAACCTGCGTTAATAACAGTTGGACTATTGCGGGGGCCTTTGAAACCTTCGAAGCCTACGAATGTCGGTAATTTATCGCCATATCCGGCACCAGGTGAGTGACACGTTGCACAACTGGATTTATTGTCACCTGATAATCTGGGATCAAAAAACAGCTTTTTACCTAAATTTACTTTTGATTCGGTCATCGGGTTGTCAGCCGGAACTGGTATTTCGCCAATCGGCTGGAACTTTGCAGTTAGTTCTGTTAGATCTTGTTCATTGCTGGCAGGCTGTGTTGTTTGCTGCTGGGGCTGTGCTGCCTGTTCTTTCGGAGCAGTTGAAGTAGGCGAGTTGCTGCTACAACCGACCAAGGCTACAGCCAAGAGTAAACCGAGTCCAATCCCCATTTTCTTCATTTTTTCATCTCCTAATAGTGAATATAAGGATAACATAATTATCAAATGACAGTATATGTTACCTTGTAGGTAGTATATATTTAAAATAATTATCATAAGCGAATCACTTTTGAATATATTGTGAAAAAAATCACAATGTATTATACGCACCGTTTGTACCGTAAAAGGCAAAAATATATGAGGAACAGTAATAAAAGCAGCCCGTTCTCGCTTAGGAGACGGGCTGCATCATGTAGACAACAGTCACAGAAAATTATTCATTTTCTTCAAATTGCTCCGGATTTCCAACCAATCGCTCGAAGTTACCGTTTTTGTCGATTACTACAAGGACAATATCGTCCGAATCGGATTCTGTTGAAATGTTGAATTTGAATGTTTTGCTTTTAATGTCCAGCTTTTTCACTTCAAGGGTTTCATATTTTCCATCAATCAATTGAAAAGCGAAAACTTCTTTTGCCGCTTTACCTGACCAATTGCCTTCATAGGAAAAATCTTCTTCCAGTTGCTTATATTGCAGAGAACGATCTTCAACCAGGTCAGATTCAATCGACCTACGGATAATGTGTACTTTGCCTTTGGTATCCGTAGCAACGAGGGTTAATACGTCGCCTTCTCCCAAATTGATGTTTTCTGTGAAGGAGAACTTCCCATCTGTATCAGTTAAGTCATATTGTTTGGAGATTGTTCCAATTGTGTACTCAAGTGACTCAATATCCGAATCGCTGAATTTTCCGTTAACGGTCAAATCTTGGGTGAAGTCTTTCTTGTTTTTGAAAGAAAACTTGATTGATTTTTCATCAATCAGCGTCTTCGCTTTGACTGCAGTTACTTCGAATGGGAACGTATAGTTGTTGTTATTTCGTACATAGTACCCTGTTCCAGTCGGCACGTTTTCGAAGACTGCCTCGCCATCACGATCTGCAACTGCCTGAGCATGAAGTGTAATAATTGTTCCTTTGGTAACCTGATATAACGCTACAGTTGAATCTGGGTCAGCATTTTCAACCTTTACCGTTCCCACTTTTTCACTTGCAGATAATCCTTCCAGTTCATCATATTTGACCGGTTCAGAGGTAATGGCACCTTTTGGCGTTGTAATTTCAAGGACGAAGTATTCATCTTCCTTGTATTTCAAATCATCTGTGGCGTACATATCTAGGTAGACAATTCCCTTAAAGCTCCCTAGTGGTTCCTTGAAAGATTTGGTGATTGGTTTTCCATCTTGCTCTAAGCCCAGGAACCAGCCTACACCCAGTCTGTTGGTACGCCAGGTTCCTTGGTAGTCAACTTTGCCCTGATCGTCTGTCGTTTTCAACAAAATTGAGATGATTTCTGTTTTTTCGGGGATATCCATCATTAGTTTCAGGTGAAGATCTTTCCGTTTGTCAGTCTTGAATCCATCAATACCTACTTTGTCTTTTGTTGTACCGACAGAGGCGAATTTGAGGATTTCCACCCCATTAGACAGTTCTACCTTGACATAAGGAGTCAACCCGGATGAAATGTTGCCCTCACTTGTGATCAATTCGATGTAGTAATATTCGCCTTCTTTGATACCGCCGTTGTTATCTGTGCCATACAGATCAAACGTGTGCTTTCCTTTTTTGAAAGTACCGAGGGTAGTTTTGAATTCTGGATTCAACACTTTGTTGTCCTCATAGATTCCGAGTAGATAGCCGATTCCTTCTTTACTGGTCTTCCATGTTCCGTGGTAATTGATTTTGCCCGCTTTATCTGTCGTCCGTACCCACATGGCTTTAATTTCAATGTCTTTGGCAAGATCCAGTGAAAGCTTGAAATGTCCGTCCTTTACTGCATCTGGTTTTGCGTAAGCAATGGACATATAGTCATACCCATCATCCAAAAATGTGAATTCATCTATGCCTATAGTTGAGATCGTATCTGCGGATGTAGTTGCTGGATTGCCGAATGTTGCAAGACTGACAACGAGTGTGAAGCAAAAAACGAAAGACATCAATCGCTTTAATGCGTGTAACTTCACGATGAAACCCTCTCCTTGAAATAGTTTTTTAGGGAAAACCCGCCAATTAAAAGTACCATAGTTTCTTTTTACTTTCTGTAGCACGGACTACAAATTACCAACTGAGTAATGAATAAAAAACACCTCCACTTCAATCGTCTGAGAAACGAAAAAGGGAGGTGTTTGTTGTTAGTTTGTCCAGATTCACTAAATTACTGCCAATTTCAGCTTTGCAAGGAAGATAGTGAATTTGTTATCCAAAGCAGTTGATTCAGTTTTGCCGTAAAGTTTAGACTTTAATCGCTCCATATCTGTATCTGAAATTTTTAGCAAACTGTCCTTGATAGAACCTAAAATGCTGTTCAGTTTTTCAAGAGAAAGCGCCTTGTCTCCTTTGCCAAAAGTACTTTCTTTATATCGTTTATCAAATTCCCGCTGCAAATCTGCGTTGTCAAAAGTGATATTTACCTTCTTTTTATTGCCCATTGCATCAATTACATAAAAACTGGATGAACTGGATTGACCGTTGGATAAGCGCACGGTGAGACTTGCCTTATGATTTCCTACCATAAATTCAAACTTTTGTTTCCCGGCGGTAAAGAGCGAATCGGCAGATGGTGGTTTTGGCGGGTAGTTATGATTGTTGACCTGCTGGTAGATTAAGTTGGAATAGCCTTGTCTCAGCGTATTTAATTTGGCTTGAGCGTTTTCGAGTAATGTCGTCTTGATTCCCGTGGGTGCATCTGAAAGAGCAGAGGCTAACTCATCGGATCGAGCAGTTACCCATTTGTTCAATTCCACTAGGTATTGGTCAAGTTTGTCTTTCGAAATAAAGCCGGATTCGTTTTTGATCGCAGATTCCATATTTTGCAGGTAATTGCTGCCCGTGTAGGATAACTGCTTATCCCAATCCGTGTATGTCGTGCGTGCATCAATGGTTAAGATCCGATTGGCGATAATCAGATCCTCGACGTCAGACCATATTTCTACATCCAGTTGATTGATTAAATTTTCTCCGTCAAGCCATAGTTCGGCAGCTTCATCCGATGTAATTAATAGGTCTTTCTCTGCCTGTTCAAGTCGTGTAGCCAAATCATCCAAGCTGCTTTGCAGCCACTCCATATGCTGATTTAATAATTCTGGCACCTCATCATTATTGAACCCATTTCGATCCTCATCGAGGCGTCTAAATACCGATTCAATGTACTGATTCTGGCTTTGAGGAAGTGATTGCAACCAATTCTCGTAAACTGGATTTACAGGGGGTGGTTCCTCCGAAGAAGCAAGAGCCATCCTTGGAGCCGAATAGGTGCTGAGGTTTTCGTTTGTACTGTCTGTATAACTGCTTTTTTCATAGATGGCAGCCAATTCACCTGAATTACTGGATTGTACTGATTTGCTTTTCTCTGGTGTAGGACTAGAAGTAGAATAAGTACGGCTAACCGTATTCACATTCCCATTCGAAATTCTCACAGTAAAGCTCCTTTCACCAATCGTTTTGCCGCTTTTTTTACAGAACTTTTGTTATGCTCGGAGTAATCCTGGGCAAAAGGGAGGATTTCTAATCCGAGCGAAGGGCAACTCTTGACAACATGACACAGATTGACAAGCACACGTGCCAGATGTTTTTCGTTCCATAAGGGAAGTACACTTTTGAGAATGGGGTAAACTTCTTGTGCAGTATATACGCTTGCCTTGGCATAGTTGCCCAAACAATCAATGGCATAATCTCGTACAATCGTACTTTTGTCTCCTTGAATCATATCAGACAACTTTGACAGGACAGGGGCAATCTGTTCTGGAACAAGTGGTGCGATCAGGGATATGGCATGCATAGCCTCCCACCGCACACGAGTTGATTTGTGGTTGAACAGCCCAATTAACTGGTCAGCAAAGCTGGCAATCAGCTTGGGCTTTTGTTCTGCTACCTTGGTAAAAACCTCTGCACAGTCCCCAACAAGGGCTTGGTCACTGCTAGTTAGCCCTTCGCCAAGCACCAAAAGCAGGTCTGGCTGTTCTACACAGTGAGCGGCAACATGCCGATTGGATGCCTCTGTTTGATCGCCTGTTTGAGAGGAAAGCTGAGAGAGAATCGTCATCATGAATCTCCTATGTCTGGAATATATCTCTAGTTTACCATCTTAACAAAATATGACAAAAAATTTTTATCGACCGAAAGAAAAAAAGGGGGCCAATGCCTCCTTTTTTTCTTATCAAGATTTACTTAATAGCAGAAATTTTCTTATCGTTCGACAAAAAATTCAAAAATATGTAACAAAATTGTTTGAAATGTGGTTCAATAGGGAATAGGTATTTATACTTATAGCAAGGTAATAATAATTAAAAATTAACATGCTACGAAAACGCAAACTCTGTCGAAAGAGGAGGACGCAAAGCCACGGGTCTTTGGCTCAACCAAGTGATAGCCGGGCTACCGAATAGCGTTACATACCAATGTAATCTATTCCTGTAATGAAAAGCTATTCTTCAAGGTACTCATGACAGCACTATTACTGGGAGGAAGGATTTATGAAATTATCGGTTGGAAAAAAGTTGTATGCAGGCTTTATCATTGTTCTTCTGTTAGCTTCTTTCATCAGTGCAATAAGTTTCTATCAGATTTCAAACCTGGATACCACGTATAAATTTTTATTGGATGACCGTGTAAAAAAGGTAATTCTCGTCAAAGACATGGTTTCCGAGCTGAGAGAAGAGTTCAAAAGCATTCGAGGTTACCTGCTTTCTGATAATCCGAAACAGTTGGAGCAGTTTAATGAAGCCAAGAAGCGGTTTGATAATTTGTCCAAAGAGCTTGATCCAATGCTTACCCTCCCGAAAGGAAGGCAATTATTTGCGGATTTGACGCAAATAAGCGATGAGTATGCTGCATTTTCTACGGAACTACTGGCATTGAAAAAGGCAGGAAAAAACAAGGAGTACAGCAACCTGATAGCAACAACAGGAACTGACTTGGGGAATCGATTCGCTGCCAAGGCTGACGAGTTCATCTCGTACCAACAGGAACTGCTCGATCAGACTCTCCAAGAAACAAACGAAGACGTTAGCTTCAGTAAAACCCTATTGATTACGGTAAGTGTGACCGCGATCCTCTTGGGGCTTGGCATTGCCTTTGTCATGAATCGTGCCATCAGTGTGCCGGTAACCCGGATGTCACAAGCAGCACAGGAAATCGCATCTGGCAACCTTACCATTGAAGACATCTCCGTAAAAAGCAAAGATGAGATCGGTGATTTGGGTCAAGCCTTTAATCAGATGAAACTGAATCTGCAGGTTCTCTTGCGACAAGTAGGAGGAAATGCAGAGCAGGTAGCAGCTTCAGCAGAAGAATTAATGGCAAGCAGTTTGCAGACCAGTAAGGCAACCGAACAAATCACCAGCTCCATGATGGAGATGTCTAGTGGCATCGAGGAAATTTCTGCGAGCACCAATGAGGTAACAGTGGCTTCGAATGATGCATTGAAGGTTGCTAAAGAAGGCAACGAAAGCATCCATCAGGCAATTAAACAAATGAATGCAATCAGCACAACCGTAAATGATCTGGCGAAATCGGTAAAAGGCATGGGCGAACAATCGACAGAAATTGGTCAAATTGTGCAAGTTATTAATGGTATTGCTGCCCAGACCAACCTGCTTGCACTGAACGCAGCGATTGAAGCGGCGCGAGCGGGCGAACATGGCAGAGGATTTGCGGTGGTAGCCGATGAAGTGCGCAAGCTGGCCGAACAATCCTCTCGATCAACCGAGCAAATCGGCAAGATCATCGCTTCCATTCAGCATCTAACTGATGATGCAGTCCGTTCGATGGAAAAGAGTCTGAACGAAGTGAATACAGGAATCAATCTGGTTGAGCAATCAGGAGAAAACTTCGGCAAAATTCAAGAATCAGTGCAGAGTGTAGCAACCCTGATGATGGAGTGCTCTGCAGCATCTGAGCAAATGGCTGCAAGTACGGAGGAAGTTTCTGCCGCGGGACAAGAACAACTGGCTTCCATGGAAGAAATCTCAGCATCGGCAACTGCTTTAGCCAAAATGGCAGAACAGTTGAACATGGTTGTTGCGAAATTCAGATACTAAACAAGAATTCGATATCGTCATACGAAAAAATCCCTTGGGTCAACCCAAGGGATTTTTGTGTAATACGAAAGGAATTTTTACGTTTTACGCAAGTGAATAGCGGAAATCAGATGATTGGCCCCTTTTTCCAGAATCAGATCAGCCCGGGTACGTGTAGGAAGGATATTCTCTACCAGATTAACCGCATTGATCTCACGCCATATTCCTTCCGCCACTTGAGAGGCTTCCTCATTTGTTAATGTTGAATAACGATGGAAGTACGATTGGGGATTGGCGAAGGCAGTATGACGCAAGATCTTGAACCGCTCTACATACCAGCGGGAGATGTCCATTTCATCAGCATCCACATAAATGGAGAAATCAAAGAAGTCGGATACGAACACCTGTGGAATCTGACTGGATTTGTTGCCAGAATCCGTTTGCAATACATTCAACCCTTCTACGATCACAATATCTGGTTTCTCAATTACCAGCTTTTCGTCAGGAAGTATGTCGTATGCCAAATGAGAGTAGACAGGTGCTTCTACCCGTGAGCGCCCCGATTTAATGTCCGCAATACATTGAATGAGGCGGCGAATATCGTAGCTTTCAGGAAATCCTTTCCGCTTCATCAGCCCTCTTTGCTCCAGAATCCGGTTTGGATACAGAAATCCATCAGTGGTCACAAGAGCTACCTTCGGATGGTTTGGCCAATGGGAAAGCAATGCTTGCAGGATTCGGGCGGTTGTGCTTTTGCCTACTGCTACACTGCCAGCAATTCCAATGATATAAGGAACTTTTTCCGTCTTATTTCCCAAGAATTGATTGGTTGCCCCGTGAAGCTGCTGGGTCGCTCCCACATACAAATTGAGCAGACGGGAGAGGGGGAGATAGATTTCTGTAATCTCTTTCAAGGAAAGATGTTCGTTGATTCCTTGAAGCTTGGACAGGTCATTTTCAGACAAGGACAACGGAGTGGCTTTACGTAAGCGCTCCCATTCATCCCGAGCAAAATTGATATAAGGAGAATAAATGTGATTCGACATTTGATAAAGGCCCCTTTAAGGAAAAAAGTGCATTGTACAGGCATTATATCACAGAATAGTGACAATCCTAGTACAGTTTATGGGTAATAAACCTGAGAAACAAGATGGACCCCATGATCAAACATTTTGTAATGGAGAGCATATACTTTTTTTTATCGATAAAAACTTTCAGTCAGTGATATCTATCATATTTTGGAAACATTTACTTCTTTAGTATGGGGATATACAAATTGTTAATATTGTTTTTGAAAGGGGATTATTTGTGAAATTTACTATTCACAAAAAGTTGTTTTCTGGATTCACTGTCATTTTGTTGATCCTGGGTGTCATCTCTGGATTAGGCTACTACCAGATGAAACATGTGGATACGACCTATTCCTCACTAATTAATGACCGTGTGCAAAAGTTGATGATGATTAAAGATATGGAGCTATTGATCTCCAAAGAAGTTCGGTCCGTTCGCGGGTTTTTGGTTGTGGGGCAAGACCCCGCTCTGCAAGATTTCTATCAGGCAGTGGAAGAATATAAAAAAGTGAGTAGTCAATTGCGTGGGATCACGTCAGATGAACAACCCTTGAAATTATTGGATGATTTGGATAAAGAACAAGGCAATTACATAGAAGTAGCTGAAAAAATGATTGCCTTAAAAAAACAGAATAAATCAGAGGAAACTGCTGAATTAATGGGAACCACTGGGGTTGAGACTGTAAAGCGTTTTACGTCGACAGCAAATCAGTTGCTCCAGTATCAGCAGGAACGTCTTGACTTGGGAAGACAAGAGACTTCGAAAAAAGTAGAAACAGCAATCCTGATCATCATCGTCCTCAGTGTTGCTGGAATGGCGTTTGGAATGGGTGTTGCTTATTTTATCAGTACCATTATCTCCAAACCGATCGCTTTGGTATCAAATGCTGCAGAGCAGATTGCAAACGGTGACCTAAGAGGTGGCGAAATACTTGTTTCCAATCAGGATGAGATTGGTGATTTAGCAAAGTCGTTTACTGTAATGTCATCCAATCTACGGCAGGTAATTGGCAGTGTACAGGTGAGTGCGGAGCAGGTGTCGACGTCTTCCGAACAGTTACTCTATGGAACACAGCAAGTAACGGCTGCTTCCCACGTAGTAGCCAGGACTATTCAAAACTTGGCGCAGGAAGCAACGGTTGCTGCTCAAGCGGGTGAAGACAGTGCTCGAGGAATGGAAGAGGCGGCAGCAGGTATTCAAAAAATTGCTGAATCAGCGGCTGATGTATCCAAAACGGTGAGAAGTACCTTGAACGAGGCACAAGCTGGAGATGAAACGATCAAAATGGCGGTGGAGCAAATCGTTCGGATTCGAGAGAGTGTCAATCTGACTTCAACCGTTTTGAAACAACTGGGTACCCAGTCGATAGAAATCGGAAAGATTACTGAGGTGATTTCACAAATTACTTCACAGACAAACTTACTTGCACTGAATGCTGCAATCGAAGCGGCAAGAGCAGGTGAGCATGGCAAAGGATTTGCCGTTGTTGCCGATGAGGTTCGCAAGCTGGCAGAACAGTCCAATGAATCAGCCAGTCAAATCGCGATTTTGATCCAACAGATTCAGGAAGGAACATCGAGGGCAATTCAATCGATGGAAGAGGGAACCTATCAGACTGACAAGGGTGTTACTGTAATTTATCATGCTGGCGAGTCTTTTAATCGGATTGTCGAGTCAGTGAAGCGGGTAAACGAACAGATTCAAGAGATTTCAGAGGCTTCTAGTCAAGTATCTGCAAGTACAGAAGAGGTTACCGCCGCAGTTGATGGAATGTCTGAGATCGTTAATGAATCGGCAGCAAGTTCTCAGAGTATCGCTTCTTCCACTCAGGAACAATTGGCATCCATGGAAGAAATCAATACAGTTGCTTATTCTCTCAGTAAAATGTCATGCAACCTGCAAGAGTCTATCAAAAAGTTTGCAATATAATCTCAGACAGACCAGTACCGAAGACACGGTGCTGGTCTATTTTGTTTATGTCAAAACAGTTTTGATGTAGATTTCTGGTAAAAAAGTACTATAATGATGTGGTTGATTATATTTATAGTTGAGACAAGCGGAGGGAGTATCTTGAAATCGTTACAAACCAAACTGTTGCTCTTTTTTGTCGGAAGTATACTGCTGGCAGGCTCTGTATTAGGGTATGTGATCTATTCATCGTCAACGGCATTGGTAGTCAACTCGATCGGAATGCAAGCGAGAGAAATATCTACGAAAGTAGCGGCCCGGATTGATATCGAGGATTTCCAGAAAATCGTTGAGGAAACAAAGAAGCAATCGGGAAGCAAGGAAGCGGTTTTGGACATGACCGAATACCGTGATATACGCAAACAGTTGGCTGAAATGAAAGAGATCAATGGTTTGAAATATTTATATACAATGACGGAGATAGAAAAAGGTGTCTATGCGTACATGGTAGACGGCTTTCCTCTCGATACGGATGAAGATGCATCCATGCCAGGCGACGTAGAGAAAAACTACTACAAAAGCATGGATGCCGTTTTTAAAACCCATGAAACACAAATTGGTGAACTTGCCTATGACGATTACGGAGCAACTGTTTCTGCTTACGTTCCTTTGATCGATCAAAACGGTAATATGATCGGCATTGTAGGTGCTGACTTCGACGCAACCAATGTTTATCAGTTGATGAAGCAAGAGAAGATCAATATGCTACTGATCACTCTCGGCATACTTTGCTTGACAATTCTAGTAGGCTATCTCTTTGCAAGAGTGCTGATCAAGCCATTGCGACTTTTGGCACAAACCGTGGAGAAGGTCCGCCAGGGTGATTTGACTGTTCATTTTACGATTAACAGCAAGGATGAGGTTGGGCAGCTCGGACTTGCTTTTGAGCAGATGGTTAGCGATCTGAACATGATGATTAAAGGGATCAATACCAACTCCTATTATTTGGCGCAAGCTTCACAGGAGCTTGCAAGCAGCACCGAGTCGGCAACGTATAATACCAATCAGATTGTTGGCAAGGTCCATTCAGTGAAGCAAGGCATAGATGAGCAACTTAGTATTTCCGAAATCGCATCCGCAACCATACAGCAAATGTCACGAGAGATACAGCAGATTGCCGCTACTGCACAGGAGGTACAAAGCAGTTCCCAAACAGTCACTTCATTAGCTGACTCTGGCAGGGTTCAGGTAGAGAATGCATCCAGGGAGATTCATGCGATTCAATTGTCGCAAATCGAATCGGCCTCGCAGATTAATCAACTCGGACAAAAATCAAAACAAATCATTGAAATCGTGGATGTCATCACAGCAATTGCCAAACAGACAAACATGCTGGCACTTAATGCATCTATTGAAGCTGCACGTGCAGGTGAGGCAGGCAAAGGATTTGCTGTAGTTGCGGAAGAGGTGCATAAACTGGCTTTGGAATCTTCTCAGTCAGCCAGTCATATTTCTGAACTGGTTCGCAGTATTCAGGCGGCTACCGAGCAGACTATCTCGCAAATGACCCAATCGACTGAACAGATCAACCAGGGTGCTGCAGTAATTGATCAATCGGGACAGGCATTTCTCTCCATTATCAATGCAATTGAAGATGTAATGGGGCAGGTGGAATTGGTTTCCGTTGCGACACAACAGCTTGCGACCGGCAGTGATCGTATGGTTCATTCCATTAAGGAAGTGGAGACGATTGCTGCAACGTCCAATCATGCAACGTCTGAATGCTCGCAGTTTGTCGATCAGGAAATGATGGTCATGAAGGAAATTGAAGCTTCAACGGAAGAACTGTCTGCCATGGCTGAACAACTTCATACGCTGATCAGCAAATTCAAAGTAAACGAATAAATATTTTTTAGTGATATATCCTGAATTTTACATTCGCTCAAGCTATAATAAAAATATAGAAAAAAATATAAATTTATCGAAAAGGGGAGTTTTTCTATGAGCCTTGAAAAGAGCGTCGTTCATTCTAGGCATTTCCAGCTTGAGCGAGTTGCGAATGGAGTCTATGCTGCCATCTCAACAAATGGTACAGGATCATTGGGGAATGCAGGTTTCGTGGATCTGGGTGACTGTACATTGGTTTTTGATACGATGCTTACGCCAGCAGCAGCCTCTGATCTTCTCAAGGTAGCAGAAAGAATAACCGGGAAACCTGTTCAGTATGTCGTCAACAGTCACCATCATGGGGACCATACCTTTGGCAACCAGGTTTTCATCGGAGCACAAATCATTGCGACTACAAAAATCCGTCAGCAATGTATCGATAGAAATACCAAGATGGTAGAGGAATTAAGGGGAAGCCTTTCCCAACTGGAAGAAACCATCAGAGCGTTTGAAGCAAAAATAGATGACGTTACCGACGAGAGAAGAAAGCAGCAGATGCGGGAAGAGGTTGCTTGTGATCGCCATCTTGTAGCAGCTCTTCCAACCATTGAGATCGTCTTGCCTGCCATTACGTTTGATGAGAAATTGACGATTCATGGGTCCAAGCGTTCTGTGGAACTTCTCACTTTTGGCGGCGGGCATACCCCGAGCGATCTGATCATGCTGCTACCGGAAGAAAAGATTCTGTTTGCAGGAGACCTGGTCCAACAACAGACTCATACGATGCTGAAGGATGGAAACCCGGAGGAATGGGTACAAATCCTGAACAAAATCGAACAATTGCCAATTGAGAAAATAGTTCCTGGTCATGGTGCTGTATCTACATTGCTAGAGCTGCATGAGGTAAGAGAGTACATAACGGAGTTGATTGCTTTATCTGAGGAACTGGCAAGTGCTGAAGCATCGACAGAAGAAATTGTGAAACCGCCAATGCCTGCAAAGTATCAGGAGTGGAATTTCCTGGATATGTATGAACGGAATTTGGACTATCTGATAACTCGAAATAACCAAAAGAGTAAGTAAAGCGTGATGGAGTTCACGAAACGCTAGCCATCTTTCCTCCATAATGATAAAAGACCCTTCTCCAGCGGGTCCCGAAATCCAAGCGAGGAAGGAAGCGTGGCAAATGGCTACTATAAGCATCAAAAACAATGACTTGATCGTAGAAGCAACAATAGATGATATCCAGACAATTATTGCAGAAGCGGTACAGAATCTGGATCAGTATAAACAGGAAATTGCCGTAATCTATGAAAAGATGCCGAAATTCGATTATAAGCATTTCTGCTTTTATGCCTATGAGACCTATCGATTATTAGAGAACTCACTCAAGTTTTCATGCGATGCAGTTGGGCATTTTCGTCTGATCGCACCGGAATCCTTCTTCTACGCATTCTACGGAGTGATTGCTACTCTCCACGAACAAATTGAAAAGAACAAAATATAATCAAGCTTCCCATCACCAATATTTCCCGATACAATGGAATCATTAATTGGGAGGTGGAGAAAGATGGATTTGCGTTATCCGATTGGCACTTTTGAATGGGCCGGGGAAGCAAGTGCAGAGCAAATGAGCAAGTGGATTGATGAAATCGAAGCAATACCGACTCAACTTCGCCTTGCCGTCAAGGGGCTTTCTCCAGAACAGTTGGATACACCGTATCGCCCGGATGGTTGGACACTTCGCCAGGTAGTTCATCATGTTGCTGACAGTCACATGAACAGCTACATCCGGTTTAAGCTGGCTTTGACTGAGGATGAACCGACCATTAAGCCGTATGAAGAAGCGAGTTGGGCAGAGTTGGCTGATTCCGCTCAGCCAGTAGAAGTATCGCTAACTTTACTGGATGCATTGCACGAGCGGTGGATTGTTTTGCTCCGATCCATGAGTCCTGAAGATTTCAAGCGTTCCTTTATCCATCCGCAAAACGGAGTTGTTTCCCTTACACATGCTACAGGTCTCTATTCCTGGCATGGCAGACATCACATTGCTCACGTGACAACCCTTAGGGAGAGAATGGGCTGGTAAAACAGCAGACTATTGACAGATTTACATGCCATTTCATTTGTGATATTACACAAATTGAGGTGGCTTTTTTTATACAAGATGTGTTTGCCAAATACGCTTTTAAAGAGTATATTTGATTCCGTCATGATAAGAAAAAGTGGGTTGAAAATTCATGGAACACGGACAATTATCTCGTCGTCACACAAATAGAGAATTGAGAAGAACGAAACCGAAGGGAAGAGTGACGGTGAGGCAAGTAACTGCTTTTCTTGTTTTTGTCACCATGTTGTTGCTGACGGTAAATATTCAAACAAAAGCAGCTACCTCTAATATCAAACTTGGCGACGACGTTTTGCTGACAAGGTACCATGAGTGGATTGACGGAAAACGGCTAGGCCTTGTCACAAACCAGACCGGGGTAAACAGCAGGGGAGAAAGTGTGATTCAGGCCCTTTCCGGCTACAAAGGAGCTTCTCTCAAAGCGCTGTATGCACCTGAACACGGATTGGATGGCAAAGCAAAACCAGGGCAATATGTGGAGTCGTATATGCATCCTGAGCTTCAAATCCCGGTGTACAGTTTATATGGCAGTACTCGGATGCCCTCGGAAGAAATGGTAAAAGAGATTGATGTTCTCCTGATCGATTTGCAAGACATCGGGGCGAGAAGCGATACATACCTCTCCACTCTCCAGTACTGTATGGTAGCTGCCCAGAAATACAAGAAAGAAGTAATTGTTCTCGACAGACCGAATCCTCTGGGCGGAATCATTGTAGATGGCCCCATGCTCAAAGATGCCTATCAGTCATTTGTCGGCGTTGATCATTTGCCGATGGCTCACGGGATGACGATTGGAGAACTGGCTCAGTATTTTAACCGTAAAATCGGAGTCTCCTTGCGTATTGCCCCGATGGAAGGCTATACGAGGCGGATGATTTTTCAAGATACAGGATTAATCTGGGTCCAAAGATCACCTGCGATTCCTGATCTTCAGGCTGTGTGGGGGTATATGGCTACAGGTCTCGGTGAAGGAACGGGAATGTATCAGGCAGATTCCTACCAGTGGGTGGGCGGCAAAGGAATTGATGCCGATCAATTTGCGAATCTTTTGAATCAGGAGAAACTTCCTGGTGTTTCCTTTACAGCGGAATACCGTGGGGCAGATGGCGGAGTTCGGTTAACAATTGAAAATGCGTACTCTTTCAATCCAGCCAAAACGGGCATTTACGTACTTGCCATTGCCCGACAATTAAGTCATTTTCCTGTGCCTAAAAGCGGCAGAGGCATCGTCATGTTCGATAAAATCATGGGTTCCAACGAAATTGGCTTGTATCTCGAACAAGGGTACTCTCCCCTGAAGATCGAAGCACTTTATGCAAAAGAACTGGAACAGTTTCGTGTAGCAAGAAATTCGTATCTGATTTATGACACGGTCAATCATCATGAAGACGGGCAAACCAAAGCACATGTGACGATTCCTGGTGCAATGGAAAACGGCAACAAGATGTATGCACCGATGCGCTTGATACTAGAGGAATTTGGCTATCAGGTTCGCTGGGATTCGACTGCAAATCAACTGATTGCAGCAAAACCGGATCATAAAAATATCGTCATGGAACCAGGAAAAAAACCAATGGTCGTCACGATCAACGGTGAATATGTAGATACCAAGGGTGCAGCTTTGCTACGCTCGAATGACACGCTTTATATGCCACTTTCGTTGCTGGCATTGTTTGAAAAAGGAGTTATTTCAGAAAAACCTGGAGTGGCAACATTCGAATCACACAATAAAATGATTCATTTGAAATCCAGCATCAAACAGGTAAAAGGCGTTGCGGATTCAGGAACACCATCGTCATCAGTGACAGTGCCTGCAAAGCCGCAGCACCCAGTCACTCCTGTACCTGCACCTCCAGTTCAGTCTTCCGAAAAGGTAGCGTATCTGACCTTTGATGATGGACCGTCGAAGGTTACTTTGAAGGTTCTGAATATACTAAAGCAGGAGAAGGTTCCAGCTACGTTCTTCATTGTAGGAAAAAGCATCAAGGGGAACGAAGGAATTCTGAAACAAACCGTAGCAGAAGGACACAGTATCGGCAATCATACTTTTTCCCATAATTACAAAGCGATTTACCGTGACCGTGAAAGCTTCATGAAGGACGTGGAAGCAGGCAATCAAGCAATTGAGAAGGTAATCGGCTATCGACCGACGATGTTTCGTTTCCCGGGGGGCAGCAACAATACAGTCAGTAAGAAAGCGCAGAACCCGGCCGTTTATGGGAAAGACAAATGGATCATGTATGAGCTGGTCGATGCGATCAAGGCAAGCGGATATCAGTATTTTGACTGGAATGTCAGCTCCGGTGATGCATCTGGTATGAATTATACGGCCAGTGAAGCGATCGCCCAGGTGAAGGGAAGCAGTAAGAACAAACGTGAACTCGTCATTCTTTTGCATGACGCAGCCTCCAAAGAGAATACTGCGAATGCCTTGCCGGAGATTATCAGCTATTTGAAGGCACAAGGCTACACATTCAAGGTGTTGGACCATAACTCCAAACCGTATTCTCTGTTAAAAGTGAAGCCTGCACAGCCTGTAGCAACACCTAAAAAATAAGTAGAAAACGCCACCGAAATGCACTCGCTGCATCGGTGGCGTTTTTTTATTGGAATATCCCTTTTTCCGCATCAAGCAGATGGTAAATCATCGCTTCTTCCGCACGCTTCGTGTTCTGATCTGAAATGGCATCGTAAATATCCAGATGCTGTTCATAAAAGCGTTTCGGGTTTTCCTTGGTCGCATGCAGCTTGTCCAATCCTGCCTTGATGATTTTTTCCATCGTCTCAGACATGGAGCGCATGACGGATTCAAGAAACGGATTCTGCGATGCATTGGCTATTGTGTAGTGGAACCTCCAGTCGGCATCGTGGGCTACCTTGCCTTCCCTGAGTGCCTGTTCCATTTCCGTTAATGCTGATTGCATCGTTTGCAGGTGCTCTTCAGTGCGGCGTTCTGCAGCCAGGCGAACAGCCCCTGTCTCGATGATTTTACGCAGCTCCAGCAGATAAGAGATATCCTCGTTATTAATCGGGCGGAAGGCATCGAACATATTGAGTATATCTTGTCTGTTGAATGCCGTGACAAAGGTTCCTTCTCCGTGACGGATACTGACCAGACCGATTGTTTTAAGAGAACCGATGGCTTCCCTGATTGTTGACTGACCTACCCCAAGCTGTTCACTCATTTCACGGATGGACGGCAGTCGGTCACCTGTTTGATACGCACCAGACAGGATTTGTTCTTTCAAAAAGTCTGCTACTTCCTCGTACGTTTTTTTGATTTCTGGTCGCAGTAACCCTTTCATTGGCTCCCCCCATAACTCTCTTCTATAATCCTAATCTATTGTTAGCACTTTAACAGAAAAATGCACTACTCATCAGATGACTTCAATTAGTTATATAGTAATGAAGATTGCAACATACGTCAATCATCGTTGATTGGTAAAGTAACTGGGCGCATCATCTTTGTTTCTCAACAGCACCAAATATGCTATGATTTTGATAGATTTCATGATCTTGGTACAAAAATCGATATAAATTTTGAGAAACTTACATATTTCTCTTATTTTTTTGGTTCTAAATTCCGAAAACATAGATATGGAGTTATCTTTTGTCATTACTTATTACTGTGCATAGGGGTTGTAACATATGGAGAAATCGTCATATATAGGCTTGGCGTTAGGGGTTATTGCAGTTGTTGTGGGGATGGCACTTAAAGGAGCGAGCCCTGCTGCATTGATCAACCCTGCTGCATTCATGATTATCTTTGTAGGTACAGCAGCCACACTTTTCATCGGGTTTCCCATGGCTGAGTTAGCCAAATTCCCTAAGTTATTAAAGATCTTGTTTAGTGAACAATCCTTGATTTCGAAAAAGGAATTAATTTCTCAATTTATGAACTGGGCGTCGATTGCTCGCCGTGAAGGTCTGCTTGCACTGGAGAATACGTCCGATGAAATCAAGGATCCATTCCTGCGCAACGGCATGAAAATGATCATCGACGGTGGAGAACCGGAATTCGTTCGGGATGTATTAAACGAGGAAATTTCCGCAATCGAAGAGCGCCATGCGGCCGGAGCACTAATCTTTTCACAAGCCGGTACGTATGCACCAACACTCGGGGTACTTGGAGCGGTTGTTGGTTTGATCGCTGCGTTAGGTAACTTGTCTGATATCGACAAATTGGGACACTCCATCGCTGCCGCATTCGTTGCGACACTCCTGGGTATTTTTACGGGTTACGTATTATGGCATCCATTTGCTAATAAATTGAAACGAAAATCAAAAAAAGAAATCGAAATCAAAAAAATCATGGTGGAAGGTTTGCTTTCCATTCAAGCGGGGGTATCTCCAGCCGCAATTGAGCAAAAATTGCTGGTCTACATCCCAGTAAGCGAACGTACGATTGAGAAACCAGAAGCGAAAGAAGAGGGAGTCGGTGTGAATGGCTAAAAAGAAGAAGCATGCACACCATGAAGAGCACATCGACGAAACCTGGCTGATTCCATACGCTGACTTGCTAACCCTTCTGCTTGCACTATTCATCGTACTATTTGCCTCGAGCCAAGTAGATGCGAAAAAATTTGAACAGCTGTCCGAGTCATTGAGTATGGCGTTTAACGGTGGTATCAGTTTTTTTGAGAACCCTCAACCAGTTAAGACTCCAGAAGTAGTGCCACAGACCACACTTCCAGAGAAAGAGCAGGACAAAAAAGATGAGACCCAGCGTGAAAAGGAACAGCGTGAAAAATTCCAGAAAGAAACAGAAAACCTGCAGAAGTTGCAGCAATCCATCGATGCCTATATCAAGGAGAACAAGCTGACAGACAAGCTGCAAACGAAGCTTACGGATATGGGATTAATGATTACGATTCTGGACAACGCTCTGTTTGCCTCTGGACGTGCTGATGTTCGCCCGGATGCAAGAAAACTGGCTCAAGAAATTTCGGGTATGCTCGAAAAGTATCCTCGGCAGGTCATCGTATCTGGACACACGGATAATGTTCCGATTCATACCAGTGAGTTTCCTTCCAACTGGGATTTAAGCTCCAAGCGGGCGTTGAACTTTATGAAGATTCTTTTGGAGAATTCAACGCTTGACCCACGCAAGTTCAGTGCGACGGGATACGGGGAGTACCATCCGATTGCTTCAAACGGTTCTGCGGAAGGACGAGCCAAAAATCGTCGGGTAGAAGTTTCGATTCTTCGAAATGTACCTGCGCCTGGAAATGCAAATGTAAATAGTCAGTAAGACGTGAAAAGGTAGCCTGCGTGGGCTACCTTTTTTTGGTGGAATTTGGTGGGTTAAAAAAGGGATTGACATTGACGCGTGCGTAAAGGTGTACAGTAATAATGACAGGAGGTGAGCGAATGGAATACACCGTACAAAAGCTGGGGCAATTGGCTGGAATCAGTACCAGAACACTTCGGTATTATGATGAGATCGGGATTCTGAAGCCGGCAAGAATCAACTCGTCAGGATATCGGATCTATGGTCAGAAAGAAGTAGATCGTTTGCAGCAAATTCTGTTTTTCAAAGAATTGGGAGTCGGCCTTGAAATGATTAAAACGATTGTGACCTCCCCTACCTATAACGGAGCCGAAGCTCTTCGTGAGCACCGCAGACAGCTCCTTGACAAAAGAAACCAGTTGGATGTGCTAATTGCGAATGTGGAAAAAACAATTTCATCAATGGAAGGAAGAACAACGATGACGGATAAGGAGAAATTTGAGGGGTTTAAACAGCAGATGATCGACGAGAATGAAGCCAAGTACGGAAAAGAAATCCGTGAGAAATATGGTGATGACGTCGTAAACAAATCGAATGAAAAATGGAAGAAGATGAGTGAAAAAGAATATGACGAGTTTAATCGTCTGACCGATGAAGTCCTCAAGACTCTAGAGGAAGCGTTTGAACATGGTGAACCAAACAGCGATCTCGGGCAAAAAACGGCAGAGTTGCATAAGAAGTGGCTGATGTACAGTTGGGGTGAGTACAACAAAGAGGCGCATGCGGGTCTTGCCCAAATGTACGTGGATGATGAACGATTTAAGGCATATTATGAAAAGCGGCCTGGTATGGCTGAATTTCTCCGGGATGCGATTTACATCTATACAGGTATAACGAAGAAAGACGGGTAATAATCTACATCCGTCCAAATGAGGTCCAGCCGACAATTGCGTAAATGTGTCGGCTGGATTTTTTAAATAAACACATTGTGAAGCCTATGAAAGATGATGTTCCCGACAAATTCGCTCCAGCAAACCTTTACACCCAGCTTCTACTAGTGAATAAACGTAATCAAAGCGCTTAGTGTAATAGGGATCTTCCACATTGCGTTCCGATAGATGAGGGGCAAAGTCGAGCAGCCTGTACACCTTGTCTCGTCCTTTTGTCATTTGGTGCAGATTGCTGATGTTTTCTTCATCCATACCAATGATGTAGTCAAACTGATCAAAATCAGTTGGGTGGATTTGTCTGGCTCGAAGCGTTTCATAGCTGATTTCTTTGGATTTGAGTACCTTTTGCGTCCCAGGATGAGGCGGTTCACCAGCATGCCAGCCACCCGTGCCGGCTGAATCAACGGAGATTTCTTTTTCTAATCCCGCTTGAACGACAAGATGGCGAAAGACCGCTTCTGCCATGGGAGAGCGGCAAATGTTGCCTAGACAAACAAACAGTACATGAACCAATGAATATCTTCCTTTCCCGAAGCCTAGTCTTCTTTATTGTACATTTGCCAAGAGTAACTTGCTACTGCTTCGAAAACCATATATAGTAAGAATGTTATCCTGCATCGTTAATTGAACGGAATAAAGGCTGCATCATGCTTTTTTCACATAGAAAGGAACATGCTTCATGGCTAATGATATTCGAATCTGTGATTTGTGCAAAGGTTATCAGGCAGACAAGTTTGCCGAACGCTTAAAAGACATGGTACCAGACGCAACAGTCGAGATTGGCTGCCAGAATATGTGTGGACACTGCTTGAAACGTGCTTTTGTCTTTGTTAATGGCAGATGGTTCATCGGTGAGAACGAGGATGAGCTGATTACGAAAATGCAATCTCGGATTAAAAAGAGCAAATAGAATAACAGACACAAAAAAAAGCCCGGAGCAATCCAGGCTTTTTTTTACTGTGAAAAACGTCTCGACGTTTTTCATAAAAGTGGATGTGACCGCTTGCGGTCAACAAAACGGTTATGACCGTTTTGTTATCTACGTAAAGAATCCTGATGCAGATCCATGATGCCATTGCCATAGAGGAAGAATAAAGAGAGAATCAGGATCAGCCCCACATAGGCAATGAGCACCTTCCATTTGGTGCTGGTCGATGATTCGTAATACGTGCTGAGGCGATGCATTTGCTCATTCACTTGCTTCAGATGATTCTGTGCCTCGGCTGCGGCTTCCTCCAAAATGGGTGAGGGAATTGGTTGAAGCGGATTGCCGTCCAGATAGTGTACAGGCATTCGCTCCCATTGATGCAAAAGCTCCCATTTTAGTGTGGCGTATTTTGCGCTTATCTTTTGTTTCTCGAATGCGAGACGCTTCTCATCTTGCAAAAACGGAATGGTAAAAGGACGCTTTTCACTTTTATGGGAGGGAAGCTGAAATTGCAATTCTGCTCGTTTATCAGCCAATGAGTAAAGAGTCGGCCAGGTGCGAACTTCTTCCATAAACGATTCAAGCTGCTGTTTTTCGTAAGACAAGACCCGGTATCGGTACGTTTCCCGAATTCGCCCCCACCATGTAAACAAACCGATGATGAAGATCAGGAACATGAGCGGGTCGGGTGAAAAAAAGAGCATTCCACCGAGTGCCAGCAGTCCGAAAAACCAGAGCTTTGTGGACAGTACAGAAACAATCCGGCCACCATCCAGTGGAGAGATCGGCAACAGATTAAACAGGTTAATCATCGCACCCAGGTAAATCACTAGGCCCCAGAATGGGTCGTTTGTCCACCAATAGAGAGGAATAGCTGGTAAAAATGAGATTAGACCGGCAAGTGGTCCGCCATATGCCAAATAACTTTCTGTTTCGGCATCACGGGGTTGTTCCTTCATAGAAATCAAAGCTCCCGCAAACGGGATAAAGATCGCAGGTGAGGTCTTGATTCCTTTCTGCTTGGCAGCGATCAAATGGCCCATTTCATGGACAAAGATCAAATAAACCAGTGCAACTGCGAACTTCCAACCGTAAAACATGGCATAGGCGCCTAAACTGATCACCATCGAAATCAAAGTAGTGCCGAATTTGGAAAACTTCAAAAATCCAACAACCCACTTCAGATTTGTCGCCAAAAAAGCACCGATGGCGAGCAGAGCCGATTGTATTTTTGTTTTTTCCTTCATTAAAAAAAGTCAGCTCCTGTCATCATTCTATTCAATTAGTATATACGCTTTGGCTTCAATATAGTTTCTCTCTCACAGCAACCAGAAAAAAAGCCCGTATCGACTTGGATGATCGATCGGGCACAATACCATCGTGATGGGGTTAGTCTTTTCTTTTGCTCACATCCATTGTAGGGTGCATGAAAGGCTGCCCTTTGGGACGAATGTTTTGCAGGAGATCACGATTTTCTGCGGTATTCCAACCGATGTCATTGGTTGGATGCACCCACTGATCGCCCGCCATAACCGATGGGTCGGTATCTTTGCTCCATTGGTTCAAGGGAGATTGAGGCGAGTTGTAGAAGCTGTCGCCAATCACTACCCCGAATTCATTGATAAACGGTTTTTGCATCTTGATCTTCGATTGTTTAAAATCAGGAGCGTCAATTTGATGTGGCAAGGTCCCATCAATGCTGAGTTTATCTGTATTGGGTGTTTTCTGATTCGTCATGAACAACACCTCCGAACGCTTATCTGTTTTCTTTTAGCCGCTCTTGTGGTTCACTATTGATGGAGCCATCTGAGCGAACAGCCTCCGATTGAGATTTCGGGCCACGGATTTCGGCTGTCTTTCCGAAGTCTTTTGCTTTGTTTCGCATTGTACATGCCTCCTCTCTAGGATGGTTGTAGTATAGCCAGAATGCAGAGTGAATAACAGAACAGTCCATGTAACTATATAGAAAAGGAGCAGTGAAAAATATGGCAAAGAAAAAATCTCAGCAGCACTTTAAGCCAAAGGCACAGGAAGCCAATAACAGTATGGACAGCAAATCAGGCAACAGCCTGAAAGACCTGCTGAAAGAAGACATGTTGACGAAATTGAAGTCGATTGAAAAAGATCTGAAGCAGGCCAAAGAAAAAGAAGCACAGGAAGAAGCAGAGCGCCTTCGCAAGGAAAAAGAGGAACGTGAAAAGAACAAATCCTTTGCAGAGCTTTTGGATGAGTTTGACAAGAAGTCCGGTGGCAAATACGTATGACCGAATCCAGGGATCATCAGCCGAGACCACGTCCTGATACGTCCAAAAATGGGTTGTTAAAAAAGAACCAACTAACTGTGCGTGATGACAAGATTCGTGAACGAGGTCGCTCGATACTTAAAAACTTAGGACAGAACCGTGTAGACGAACAGGATAAAACTTGAGGTATGTTTCCCCTTTCTGACCATATATGTAATAGGAAGGAAAGGAGGGGGGCTATGGGATACCTTTTATTATTGGGAAGTTTGCTCTTGATGATTGTTGGTACATGGAAATGCATTGGCATTATGAGATATGGCCATGCCACGACAGGGGAAAAGATTATCTGGGCCGGAGTAACAGCTATCGGCATCATCATATTTTTTCTGCTAAAGGTCATCTCAGACTCATCCTGAATCCGATCATCCGACAAATCAAGTAATCCGAGAGTGGACAGGAATTGTCCCGAGCGTGCTTTTCATGTCCATGTTAAAATGGATAAAGATTTGTAAATGGATTATGGAGGTACATATGGCACAATCAATCGGATTTGATTATTGCAATGCACTCTCTTTTGTGAAGCCACACGAGTGGGAGAATTTGTCCCCATTTATTTCTCTGGCACATGAACTGTTGCACAGCCAGTCAGGACCAGGAAATGATTTTTTGGGCTGGGTTGATTTGCCAATTCAATACGATCAGGAAGAGTTTGGGAGAATCAAGCAAGCTTCGGCAAAAATTCAAGCTGATTCTGATGTGTTGCTCGTCATCGGGATCGGTGGTTCGTATCTGGGAGCAAAAGCTGTACTCGACATGCTGGGGCATACCTTCTATAATTCACTTTCCAAAGAAAAACGCAAAACACCGGAGATTTACTTTGTCGGAAACAATATAAGCCCAGTGTATCTTTCTCACTTGCTGGATGTCATTGAAGGTAAAGAACTGTCCATCAATGTAATCTCCAAATCAGGAACGACCACTGAACCAGCAGTTGCCTTCCGGATTTTCCGCGAGTACATGGAGAAGAAGTACGGAAAAGACGAGGCACGCAAAAGAATTTATGCAACAACAGATATAGCCAGAGGTGCTCTTCGCAAGCTGGCAGATGAAGAGGGATACGAAAGCTTCGTCATCCCAGATAATGTCGGGGGGCGTTTTTCTGTTCTGACCGCAGTAGGCCTATTGCCGATTGCCGTGAGTGGAACAAATATTGACGAGCTGATGCAAGGTGCACAAGAGGCGAGAGAACAGTATGCCAATCCCACTCTCGCTGAAAATCCTTGCTATCAGTATGCTGCCATTCGCAATGCCCTCTATCGCAAAGGGAAAACCATTGAGCTGATGGTGAGCTATGAGCCGCAATTCCGTTATTTTTCGGAGTGGTGGAAGCAGTTGTACGGAGAGTCTGAAGGCAAGGATGGCAAAGGTATTTTCCCCGCATCTGTTGAGTTCTCTGCAGATTTGCATTCCATGGGTCAATACATTCAGGATGGCATTCGGAACTTGTTTGAAACGGTTTTGTATGTAGAGAAGCCAAATAAGGATTTTTTGATACCTGCTGATGAGGCCAATGTAGATGGTCTCAACTTTTTGGCAGGCAATGGCATGGACTTTGTAAATAAAAAGGCATTCGAAGGCACTCTTCTCGCTCATGTAGACGGTGGTGTGCCAAACCTGGTTGTCACCATTCCGGAAGTAACAGCTTACCATGTGGGAGCATTAATTTATTTCTTCGAGAAGGCTTGCGCAATCAGTGGTTACCTGCTAGGTGTCAATCCGTTCGATCAGCCAGGGGTAGAAGCTTATAAAACAAACATGTTTGCCCTGTTAGGCAAACCAGGCTTCGAGGAGCAGAAGAAAGCGTTAGAGGCGAGACTGAAGTAAGGATAGTGATTGTCATGTATTTGACTGTGAAGGAGACAGCCGAATATCTCCAGCTACCGGAGGGTTTTATACTGGAGAAGATCAAGGAAGGTCGAATTCGAGCCGTACATAACGGAGAGGAATACTTGATTAACAAGGAACAATTTTATCACCATATGGAACAAGTGAAGAAATTACGTGAATTCGAACAGGAAGAGAAGTTTGAGCCGATCCTAGAGAGCTACGATTATAAAGATGAAGACTAAATGCTGAGTACATTCCCCACGTTTGAAGCAAAATAATCAGGAGACTGTGAAAGGCGGGGGATGTGTACATGCAGCCAATTGCAAGCAGCTTGGAAGGTAAGCAGAGCACATATGGAGAGTTGTTGGAACAATTGTCTCCAGAGGGGTTCAACCTGGCGAACTGGGAGTACGATGGAGGTTATTTTGATCGGAAACTAGATGAGAAAGGCATGGTGTTTCTGCGCATTCCTGTAGCGGTTCGTGAAGGAGAATTGGACAACGCCGATGCCCGTTTGGAAATCGGACAACCGTTCGTACTAAAACACGTCTATCAGACAGGGAATGACCCTGACACGGGTTATATGGGAAGTCATGTGTTTCAACCGCTGATCAATCAATTCCAGGAGCCAGTGGATAAGGATGCTTCAGTTGACGGGAACTGGGTCGACAAGGCAGAGGAAATTGTGCGTCGTCTGGAACGAACGATTTTATTTGGGTAGAGGCCTTTAGCAGGGTGAGTTGGCGGTGAGCCAGCTCACCCTTCCTGTACTATTGGGGACGAATCTGGACAGGAGTGCCGATGGGGACGATTTTTGCCAGTTCCTCGACATCCCGGTTGTACATGCGGATACACCCATGGGAGACAAACTTTCCAATCGATGAAGGGTTGTTTGTTCCGTGAATGCCATAGTGAGGTTTGTTCAAGCCCATCCACATCGTTCCGAATACCGTGATGGGTCCGCCGATGTAACTGTTTGGATAAGGTACCTTGTTAATAATGAAAAAATTTCCTTGAGGGGTCTGTGTGGCTATTTTGCCAACACCAACTGGATAGGTTTTGATTCGCTTGTTATTTTGGTACAAGTACAGTTTTCTTTTAGCAAGCGAGATACGAATCAAATACGCCATGAACATACGCCCTTTTGCATATGAATATGAAGCAGGAAATCAGGGTGTGCAAAGGTCACATTACCTCCTGTATGTGGTATAGTAGGAGAAGAAGTTTGTCGGATGAATTCCTAGAGATGAGAGGTTCAAGCATGAGAGTAGCAACCGTTTTGCGAAATGATGACTATACACGAGAAGTGGAACGATTACTAAAAGAGAAGCTCGGCAACAGCACGAAGCGGGTCTATCGATTTGTAAAGGACGAGACAGAACACCCGGACGTAGTCCTATCCATCGGTGGTGATGGAACCCTGCTTGAAGCGGTACATCAGTATGGTTTTGATCCTACCTACGTGGGGATTCATACGGGACACCTGGGATTTTATGTAGATTGGCGGCCGGACGAGCTGGATGATTTCGTGCTGGCACTGGACAATATTCAGCCGTTTATTGCGCAATATCCGACGGTTCAATGCCGCATTCAATTAACGGATGGACAAACTTTTACATATTGGGCATTGAATGAGGTAGTGATACGCAATGCGTCGCTGTCCACCTTGGTGGTAAGCGTATTCATTAACGGAGAAGAATTCGAGACATTTCGAGGGGATGGCTTGATCGTATCGTCTCCATCAGGAAGTACTGCTTACAACAAAGCTGTCAATGGAGCATTAATTCATCCGTCTATTGAAGCCATTCAGCTCTCTGAGATTGCTTCGATCAACAATCAGATGTACCGTACAATCAACAGCTCACTGGTGCTGCCCAAACATCACGAAGTAGAAATGATTGTAATGAACCCGGAGATCATGATTGGGATGGATCGTGATCAGGCAGTCTGGGAAAAAGTAAGATCAATTACGTGCCGAGTAGGTACGGAGAAAGTAAAATTTGCCCGATACAAGAAATTGCCATTCTGGGGAAGAGTGCGCAATTCGTTTATTACAGGCTAAGCTGTTCGCTTGATGTGAGCAGCTTTTATTTTTTTTTTTGTTGAAAACCCCTTGCCAAACTAAGGAAACAGGAGTACACTAATTTTGTACTGACCAGTCAATACAAAAAGGACTGTACTAAACAACAGTGCAGTTAAATTCCTTTTTCCCTTCTCATAGGAAGGGTTTCTCTCAGCTCTATTTTTGTACTGACTAGTCAATACAAAAATATACGATAAAGGTGTGGTTTTGTATGAAAAAGAACAAAATGATGGTAGCAGTGTTGAGCTCCGTATTCGCATTAAACGTTGCTTTTGCAGGAAGTGCTTTTGCGGAAGAAGTAACAGCACCTACATTCAATCCAAATAGCTTGCCAGCTCACCCGGTACAAAATGTAACTACTCCAGCAGTACAGGGTACAGATGAGTTCCACTTCAACTCTTTCCCAATGAACCCGGTACAAAATGTAACTACTCCAGCAGTTCAAGGTGTGGATGAGTTCAAATACAATTCATTCCCGATGAACCCGGTTCAAAACGTGACAACACCAGCAGTACAAGGTGTAGATGAGTTCAAGTACAACTCCTTCCCGATGAATCCGGTACAAAATGTGACAACACCAGCAGTACAAGGTGTAGATGAGTTCAAGTACAACTCCTTCCCTGCACACAAAGTTGAACCTGAAAAACCTGCTCAAAATACAAATACAGACACATTTTATAACTTCATGGGATAATGCAATAGATAAACGAAACCCTCAGAATTGTTCTGAGGGTTTTTTTGGTAAAAAATCTAATTATTTTTTCTATTCTGGTCGGGTTGATTCTCTTGTGTCATAATGAACAGAAAAGAGAAAGGGGGACAAGTTGATGCGCATACCCAAAAAGGATCATATAGCAATGTGTGCGTTGCGAGCGTTTTCACAATACGGATATAGTGAAACTACGATGGATGTCATAGCTGACACTGCTCAGGTAGCAAAAGGTACCCTGTACTATCACTTCAAAACAAAGGAAGATTTGTTCTATTACGTAAACAAAAAAGGCGTAGGCATGCTCATCGACCGGATCACGGAAACCATTCAGGATGAGTCACATTCTGTGGAAGAACGTCTATTGGCAGTGTTGGATGAGCATATCCGCTTTTTCTACGAACAACAAGAATTGTGTCTATTACTACTTAACTTTACTTCTGGCAATCAAAAAAGAGATGAGATTATTCGAGTCTTGTTAGCCGATTATTTCGCAACTCTTGAAAAGTACCTTTCGTCCCTTCAGCAAAAAGGTTGCATTCATGCAGATCTTGAAGTGCACACACTCGCATCTGCGTTGTTTGGCATGGTAGGAATAACGGTAATTCGAAATATGTACCGTGGTGAACAGGAGTCCATGTCAGAAGTGAGAAGCACGCTTGTTTTGATGTGCAAGGGGATGCTGGGAATCAAGCAATAGCCCTACACAAAACGAACTCGATTACCGCCTTGACGTTTTGCCATGTACAGCCCCTGGTCCGCTAGGTGCAATAAATCCTCACGGTGCATCGTGGCATCAGGTATGACTGTGGCTAATCCTAAGCTGATACTGACAAATGAACAGCTTTTGGAATTGATATGTTCTATCATGAGTCTGGCTACATGCTCTCGAAGCTGTTCTGCGACCACCAGTGCTCCGTCACCGTCTGTTTGCGGTAAAACAACGACAAATTCCTCTCCGCCATAGCGAGCTACTAAATCAGTAGGTCGCTTGATTGTTTTTGAAAGAGTGTTTGCTACGATTTTCAGGCACTCGTCACCCTCCTGATGGCCGTAGGTGTCGTTGTAGATTTTGAAGTGATCGACATCAATCATAATGATAGAGAGAGGGGTGTTGTTACGGATCGCAAGTGCCCATTCTCGCTGGAAAAACTCTTCAAAATAACGACGATTGGCAATATTGGTCAAACCGTCAACAGAGGAAAGGCGTTTCAGCTTTTCGTTGGCAGCTTGTAATTCTTGTTCAAAGCGTTTGCGATCAGTTATATCAGAAAATATCGCTACGTAGTTGGTTACTTCCCCGACTTCATCAACAATGGAACTGATATTCAGCCACTCAACGTAAGCATCACCGTTCTTGCGGCGATTCCAGACCTCTCCTTGCCACTGCCCCGTTTGTTTCAATGATAGCCACATATTTTTATAGAAGTCAGTGGGGTGAAGTCCAGATTGGAAAATACGTGGATTCTCGCCAACTACCTCTTCAAGTGAGTATCCGGTAGTCGTTGTGAATGCCACATTTCCCCAAATAATATTTGCGTGTCTATCAGTGATGATTACGCCTTGCAATGTGTTCTCTACGACCTTGGCGTACAGTTTCAACTGTTCAGTATCTTGTTTTCGTCGTGTTACGTCCGATTGCAATCCGACGAAATATTGCAAATTTCCCATAGTATCAAGAACCGGACTGATTCGAATCTCATTCCAGAAAAGAGTGCCATCTTTGCGATAGTTACATAATTCCGTTACGATCGATTCTTTTTTCTTGACCGCCGCATTGATCCGTTTCAAGGTATGTCGGTCGGTAGCAGGCCCTTGCAATAATCGGGGATTACGATAGAGAACTTCCTCTCGAGAATACCCGGTAATATTTGAAAAACCTTGGTTGGCAAAAATAATCGGATTATCCGGAAGGTTCGGGTCAGTGATGATGACACCTGTATCCGTATTCAAAATAGCAGTTGCAAGCAGATTGTTATCTTCAAGCGCTTGGCGAAGTTGTTGTTCTGTCCGTTTCCGGTGAATGGCGCCTCCGAATCCGTTCGAGGCTGTCATCAGGATGGCAATATCATTTTCCGACCAAACACGTTCCTTATCGCAGTCAAGGAAGCCTGCAAATCCCCAAAAAGAACCTCTAAGAAAGATAGGGACGAGTAACAGGGAGAGAATCCCCAGTGATGTAAGCAAGTATTTCTCAGACAAAGGCAAGTCCTTCACCAGACCTGTGATTGGTGAATTATGAGCTAATTGATTGTACCATCTCATTAATCCCTGCTCACCAAATGATATTTGCTGAAGAGGGGGCAGTGAGGCAGAGGTTGAATCCTGTAGATGCCATTCATACCGAATGCTTGTTACTGTATCTTCCGGGAACGTGCTGGGTTCATTTTCAAATATAATGATATGGTCTGTCTCAAGTGATTCGCCGAGTAGGGAGAGTGCTCCGATGATGGCCTCCTTATGATTCGGCGAGATTAATAATTGATTCATTGCTTTCAATACGCCACTCATCAATTTTTCCTGTTGATTCAGCATTTCTTGCAGGTGAGCAGCATAGTCCGGTGATTGATTGTCGATACCATTCCTATTAATATAGGCTGGTCGTTGAATTGCCCCTTGATTGTACTCTATCAACACGTTCACCCCATTTCACATTCCAAATGTAAGCCATGCGACAATGTTAGTAACAAGATAATATAGAAATGTAATGTTAAATTATGGTCATTGTACATGGCTACCTGTGAAAGTTCAATGAGGGTTAGGAGTCTTTTGGTGGATACTTTATGAACAAAATGTCACATCATTTGATGCTTACTGCCTACTGATTCTTTGATATACATCTTGCAAATCATGAAGCCCCAGTTGGATTGTTTTGTCCAAATAAATAGCCCAAAGTTTGGCGGCTGCAAGCGCATCGTGGTAGGCGTTGTGTCGGTGGGAAATAGGGATTTGATGCCTTGCGCAGAGTGTATCCAGAGATGAGTCCGAAATGTTTTTTTCGATGAGTCGAATCAGGGTCATTGTGTCTAGCAGGCGATGGACAAATTTGGCCCTACTCGATTTCCACAGTGCAGACTGAAAAAAGTCTCGTTCATGACGTGAATGATGAGCAATGAGCGTGCGGTTCCCCACGAATTGAAAGAAACGGGATAGAGCCGATATCAGATCAGGAGCTACTTGAAGTGTTTCAGCGGTAATGCCGGTTAACCGTTCAATATGTGCAGGCAGCGTTCTTTTGGGGTTCACGAGCGTAGAAAAATTCTCTTGCTCCAGTATTTGCGTTCCACGCATGGCTACGGCACCGATCATAATGATTTCATCACCGTGATGTGGTTGAAAACCAGTTGTCTCCAAATCGACAACGACCACTTCCCAGTCTGCCAGTGGGATTTGACTACTGTTGATATAGCGAAGGTCCTTATTCATTTGTCTCAAAAAAGCAAGGTGATGCGGATCGCTCCCGGAGACAGCAGAAGACAGAGAAGAAGGAACCTCATTAGCCTGGTACATATTCCAAATCCGATGCAACGGATTCCAGTTTGGTTTCATACCATTTCCTCCATCTTAAAAATCGAGAGAAATGCTACTCTGCTTTTGCGTAAGCACGAGTTGTCATCTGTTGAAGTTGAAGTGCGAGTTTCATAGCGTCTTTCAGAGTGGAGCGCTGCAGCTTGGTCAAGTCAGTCAATTTGAGATAGCTGTTGCTCTGATAGAGGCCGTCCTCCCATTGTTGCGATGCGAGAATACGAAGATTGACAACCTCTGTGAAGTGATGATGGATCGATTGACAAAGAACAGAATTCCATACACTCATCTCAGACAAGCAGTGTAGCCGTTCCAGCGTAGGTGTGTGCCTGATGTTGTGTGCAATCGCAAACAAGCGGATACAGTTAACGAAAGGCAGGTAGACACCGTTTTTGATATTGACTGCACCACGATATTTACCGTTAATCTCGGGAAGCAGGCGACCAAACCAACCGAGCGGAACTTGATGATGCAGTGTATTGCTGACGAATCGAGAGAGTAAAAAGGGTGATTGGCTTGTTTCCTGAAAAAAAGTATCTCGAAACTCTTTGTAAATGGACTCGTCACCGATTAACAGGCGTGCATCACTGAGTAAGAGAAGGTGTCGTACGTTTTCCCAAGTCGGTTCCTCGCACCAACTGGAAATCAGGTGATTCCAATGAGAGCATGGGCCACGCCAACGCGGATTGGATGACATCACGTTTCCTTCGCAGGGAGGGTAGCCAGTAATCGAGAGTCCGAGCGTTAATTCATGTGTCAATTGTTGAAAGTAACGGTGTACCTCGTCCTGTTCTGCTGTCGAGAACCACTCAGGTACTTGATAAATCAGGCCATTATCCTGATCGCTCATCAGGGTTTGTTCCTTCCGACCGCCACTTCCAAACAGTAGAAAGGCATAAGGCACGGGAGGTGAATCTCCCATGCCATACGCTGCTGTTTTTGAAATAGAAAGAAGTATGCATTGGCGGCTGATCAGACTATGGACCAGGTTGATATCATCAATCTGTCCCTTGCATTTTTGCAACCATAGTCTGCGGATAGCCCCTAATTCTTCAAAGCTCTCGATATTTTTTATATAGTCGAGATTATCTGCCAAGAGAGTGTGATGGGCGTCCATGTGTTTCCCCGCCTTCCTGACGATCAAAGACAAAGTGTTTGGATTCTAACATTTCTGGATAACCATATCCCCCGTGCTCGGATAAATCCAGACCCACCACTTCCTCTTCCTCGGTAACGCGAATTCCCATTGTTGCTTTCATCAAGAAAAGGATGATGAATGAAACAACGAATACATAGAGGAACGCTCCGAAAACGCCCAAAGCTTGCACACCTAATTGATGCAGCCCACCGCCGTAGAGCAACCCGGGAGTGCCGATTCCTACTTTCTCTACCAAGGCAGGAGTGGCAAACAGGCCAGTGGAGAGCGTACCCCAAATTCCGGCGATGCCATGTACAGAAAATGCAAAGACCGGATCATCAATACCTCGGCGATCGAAATAAATGGATGTGAAATAAGTAACCAGACCTGCAACGGCACCAATTACTACAGCAGCCCAAGGCTCGACGAATGCGCAAGCTGCGGTAATGGCAACCAGCGCTGCCAGAACACCGTTCAGCATGCTGGGAATGTCAGCCTTGCCGGTAACCGCCCAAGAGATGACTAACGCAGCAACTGCACCTGCCGCAGCAGCGAGATTGGTTGTCATGGCGACATAGCCGAAGAAACCGGAAATGGAGCCAAGTGTTGAACCGGCATTAAAACCGAACCAGCCAACCCATAATATGATAACGCCGAGAACGGTATATACCTGGTTGTGTCCAGGGAGTGAATTGGATGAACCATCCTTATTGTATTTACCGATTCGTGGTTTCAGAAGAATCGTAGCGACCAAAGCAGCAATGGCTCCCTGTAGGTGAACGACGGTTGAGCCGGCAAAGTCTTGCATGCCGAGTTCAGCCAACCAACCTCCACCCCAGACCCAGTGACCAACAACGGGGTAAATCAGAACGGTGAAGAGAACGCCAAAGACGAAATAAACGCTTAATTTGGCACGCTCTGCAAATCCGCCCCAGGCGATGGCGAGCGAAACACCGACGAAGCCTAACTGGAACAAGAATTTGATCCCTACCGGAATGGAACTGAAGGAAAGTGACGAGAAGGCTGCTGCCGCCTGCTCTTCTGTTCCGTTAAAGAAAAAACCTGATAAGCCGACGAATGAGTTCCCATCTCCAAACGTAAAACCAAATCCGAGAGCCCAGAAAGCAAGAGAACAAATACCGAAGGTCAAAATTGTTTTTCCGGCGACGTGTCCAGCGTTTTTCATTCGGGTAGAGCCGGTTTCCAACAGCGCAAATCCTCCTTGCATGAAAATAACCAAAATAGCGGCTACCATCACCCAAGTGGCATCAATGGCCGTGGCAAGCTCTGTGAGAGTAGGTTCCATGTTTTCCACACTCCTTTTAATGTAAGGTAATCTTACATTTATCTAATTTATGTTAGATTATATGACATTAATATTCGTTTGTGAACACCTTTTTGTAAAAATAGTGTGAATGTTTCTGACATTTAATTCTGTAACGCTGTAATTTGCTATAACAGTTGGCATTATCCAAACAAAAAACAGACTTTCTCCCGCATATGACGGAAGCAAAGTCTGTTCATTTGTTACATATTTATCTGGTGATTTTCTTGATAAGCCGATTTACTCCAGACTCGGCGACCGACGAAGTACCCACCTATGATAGTGATCAGCAAGTAGAGCCCACTTAGCATGAATAAGTTCTTGATAGATAATTCGCCTAACCAGAGAGCCCCCAAACTACTGGATACTACGCAGAAGAAAGTAAATACCAACATGTTCAATGCGAATACCTTGCCTGTATTTTCATTGGTTACCCTGGTTTGAATCGCAGTGATAGGAGGAATTCCGATCAGTGGCCCCCCTAGTCCGGCAATAGCGGCAGCTACATAGACGATATGTATCTGCTCGATGAAGAGCGACAAACTGATGAATCCGACAGCTTGCAGCAGCCATCCGCTCAGAATGACAAGAAGGTGATTTTGATAGGTGAAGCGAGTCATGAACAAGCTCCCCATTAAATTGCCCACTCCGTAGCAACCTACGAGAATCCCTAACATTCCTGCATCACCTTTGCCGATCTGATCGGCGAGCACCGGGAACCCGACACTCCAGCAAACTTGCCATACGAGAAATCCCATGTTGTTAAACAGCAAAAGATACAAGAGAAACCGGCTTGACAGCACTTCTTTAGCTGCAGAGCGAATATCGGAAAGGTACTGGGAGACGGATGCTTTTGATGGTTGTTTGTGATTGACGCTCCCTTGTTCACGTGATGACAGATTCAATAGATAAATAAAGATTGCTGAAAGAAAGTAACTTAGGGCATTGGCAAAAAACAAAACAGCTAATGGCAGAACCGAGGCAATCACACCAATTGTCATCGGCGCTGCGATTCGAATGGTTCGGAAGGTCGTGTCCAAAATGGCATTAGCCTGCTGGAGCTGTCCCAACGGTACAACGGCCTTCAAGGCAACTGTGCGTGATGGATGAAACAGTGTTGAGAAAACACCAATTCCAAATTGAATGGCAAGAAAGAAGAAGAGGTGATCGACCTTCATCAAAACAAGGCTGCTAACGACTGCAGCGAGGATGAGACGTGCCATGTCAGCCCCAATCATCAGCGTTCGAGGGTTGTACCGATCAGCCAGAATACCGCCAATTAGGTAAAATAAAAATCCGGCGACCATGTCGGGTATGGCGATCAAACTTAGCGCTGAAGCGGATTTGGTTTGTTGTAACAAGTACCAGAGCAATGCGATGCTGTAGAACTGATCGCCTATGTTAGATGCTACCTGGGCGAGCCACAGTGAGACAAACGAGCGGTTTTTCCATATTGATGTCACCAGAGCTCCCTCATTTCTAGAATCAATCAAATATTTTTTACAAAAAAGAATACCAGAGAAATGAACGATTCGTAAAGGATGATCAAAGTTGTATGAGATTTCCAAGCGAAAAACGGAATATATTAGCTTTTTTTCACTGATGATATATATCGACGAGGGGGTGATACGTATGACAGTTTCAGCACAGGTAAAACAAACCTTGGCTAGCCTTAAAGGGGCACAGGCAAATCTGGAATCGTTTGCATTGAGCACCCAGAACAAAAAGGCAAAAGACTTGTATGCGCAGGCTGCAACCGCAACACAATCCGTCTGCAATTCGTTGCAACATCGTGTTAATGAACTGGAAAAAGAGGAGCCTCAATATAAAGGCTTCTAAGCAGGGAAGTTCACACAAAAGGGGGAGGGAAGCCTCTCTCTTTTCTCCCAAGGAGGGAATACCTTGTCTGAGTCACTCAACATTTTGATTCGTTCTTTCCTTGCCTTTGTCATCCTTTTTGCTATGGCAAAGATATTTGGGAAACGCCAGATCAGCCAGCTTACCTAC
Organism: Brevibacillus nigriterrae; assembly: GCF_049846925.1. Taxonomy (NCBI): domain Bacteria; kingdom Bacillati; phylum Bacillota; class Bacilli; order Caryophanales; family Paenibacillaceae; genus Brevibacillus; species Brevibacillus nigriterrae. Next base: position 97,314 of record NZ_JBNCMT010000011.1, on the reverse strand, counting down.
ATCGAATACATAGTTGGGATCACAATCGGCTCTATTGCTGCCTTCATGGCAACGGATATGGATGGTCCCATTTATCATAGCCTGATTTCTCTTGCCATTTTTTCGGCGTTGCCGATACTCCTTGAGTTTTTGTCTCTAAAAAGCAAGCATATACGAGATTTTGTGGATGGCAAGTCAACCGTTCTCATCAAAGACGGCAAGGTTTTAGAGGATAATCTGAAAAAAGAGAGGTTAACCTCTGAAGATTTTTTAGAGCATCTACGCATGAAAAATGTATTCAAAGTAGCTGATGTTGAATTTGCCGTAATGGAAACCAATGGCGATGTCAGTGTTTTACTGAAAGCAGATCAGCAACCGCTAACACCCAAGCTACTTAACATGCAGGTATCCCCGGCAGAAGCGCCTCAAGCGGTGATCATGGATGGTGCCATCATGGACGAATCACTCTCGAACCTGGGATTAAACAGGGGATGGCTGAAAGTTGAACTGGCAAAGGCTGGTGTTGCCTTGGAGAATGTATTTCTTGGCCAGGTTGATAAGGGTGGTCAACTGTACCTGGATTTATTTGACGATAAACTGATGGTTCCTGAACCGACGATGATGCCATTAACCTACGCCACTTTGAAGAAATGTCAGGCTGATTTAGAGTTATATGCGCTTGCTACGAAAAGTGAAGCGATGAAACAGAGCTATACGGAGTACGCAAAACGCATTCAACATGTAATGGATCAGGTGAATCCGCTGTTAAATCGATAGGTAAAGGTGATCTTTGTTATGGCAAATCAAAAGATGAAAAAACTAACACCAACCCAACAATACTATCAGCGATTGGCAAAACGTTATGAGCCGCCAAGACCATTTGCAGCTAATTTCACCAAAGCATTTGTAGTAGGTGGTTTGATTTGTGTCCTGGGACAAGCCATTCAGGATATGTTCATTCGATACTTCGACTTTACGGAAAAGACAGCTTCTAATCCGACAGTAGCGGTACTCATTCTCATATCTGTGTTATTAACAGGGTTTGGTGTTTATGACCGAATTGCACAGTGGGCTGGTGCTGGTACCTCCGTTCCGGTTACGGGTTTCGCCAATTCGATGGCATCTGCTGCGATTGAGCATCGAAGCGAAGGTTACGTCCTGGGTGTAGGCGGCAATATGTTTAAACTGGCTGGTTCTGTCATTGTTTTTGGCGTTTCATCTGCTTTTGTGATTGGGATTATTAAGACACTCATCAAGATGGGGGGCTGACCGATGAAGCAAGGGCATCAAACGTGGGTTTTCCCAAGTAAACCTGTCATCGTTGCATCTTCTGCTATTGGCGGTCCATTCGAGGCAAAAGGTCCATTAGCCGACGATTTTGATATCCTGCACGGGGATTTGTCACTGGGACAAAAAAGTTGGGAAAAAGCAGAGAAGGTATTACTGGAAGAGGCGTGTGATAAAGCGGTGCAAAAGGCTGAGCTCCAAAAAGATCAAGTAAACTACTTGATCGCTGGAGATCTGATGAACCAGATTATCTCATCCAGCTTTGCTGCTCGAACGTTAAGCTTACCTTACATAGGTATCTTTGGAGCGTGCTCTACTTCAATGGAGGGGTTGGCACTAGCATCATTGCTAATCGATAGTAATCAAGCAGATGTCGTGCTTACAGGAACCAGCAGTCATAATGGAGCCGCAGAAAAGCAATATCGGTACCCGACTGAGTACGGTTCACAAAAGCCTCCGACAGCACAATGGACTGTGACGGGGGCTGGAGCATCCGTTGTCGCAAAAGAAGGTACAGGGAATCGGGTTGTGACAACGTCTGCTACCATCGGGAAAATTGTTGATATGGGTTTAACTGATCCATTTAACATGGGAGCGGCCATGGCTCCTGCTGCATTTGAAACGATTACTGCACACTTCCGTGATCTGCAGTTACCCTATGATCACTACGATATGATTTTCACTGGTGATCTGGGGAAAGTCGGGCATACCATCCTTCAATCGATGTTTCAGGAGTATCAGGTAGCGATTCCACCAGAGAAATATCTCGACTGCGGAATGCTGATTTATGGTGATAATCCATCCGTCTGGTCCGGAGGGAGTGGATGTGGATGCTGTGCAACCGTAACGTATGGGCATTTACTGCCCAGATTGCGAAAAGGGGAGTGGAGAAGAATACTCGTCGTGGCTACGGGAGCATTACTATCTCCATTGACGTTTCAACAGGGGGAGAGTATTCCAAGCATCGCACATGCAGTTGCTATGGAAAGGGTGGAATAGGAGGTATGGCATGATTTACTTTTGGGCGTTTGTTGTTGGAGGAACCATCTGTTTAATCGGGCAGTTTTTGATGGATGTAATAAAACTAACACCAGCACATACGATGTCTGCTCTCGTCGTGGCTGGTGCTGTCTTGGATGGTGTCGGTTTGTATGAGCCCTTGATTGATTTCGCAGGGGCGGGGGCATCTGTTCCGATTACGAGTTTTGGCAATGCCTTGGTTCATGGAGCGATGGCAGAGGCAGAGCAGCACGGATTGATTGGTGTCGTTACAGGGATTTTTGAAGTGACGAGTGCAGGTGTTTCTGCTGCGATTGTTTTTGCGTTTTTGGCTGCTCTGGTATTCCGTCCAAAGGGTTAGAGCTTATTTTTGCTTGGATGTTTGTTGTTTGTATTGCCTGCTGTTGCCCTGATTCGATTCGGTATGTGTATCATCAGCAACTGTACTGCTGGTTAAGCCCTCAACAGCAAGCCCTTTTTTGTTAAGGTTGTCTGCATGCTTCCATTTGCTCATGTGTATACCCCCTTTCAAGATACTTTATTGTGTGGATTCGGATTGAAGCTTACTCTCTCCACTTCCTAGCGAAAAAGGAATGATCATACACGTCAAACAATGTTCTCTTCTGTTATACTTGAAGTACAGGTAGCAGGAAGGGAGAGGGAGAAATATGTACACACGCACGATCATTGTTGAAGGCAAATCTGACAAGGAACGCTTGCTTCGTGTATTGGCTGAACCCGTCACAATTATATGTACTCATGGATCTTATAGCTCTGTGAAGTCAGAACAATTGTTAAATCGAATTCCGATTTCTTCCGATGTTTATATTTTTACAGATGAAGATGAAAGTGGCATGAAGCTTCGGGCGCAACTGAGAGAAGACTTCCCTGACGCCATTCATTTGCATACGAAGAAGAACTTTGCACAGGTTGCCAATACGCCTGTTGTGGACCTCGCTGAAATTTTGCAAAAGGCAGGATTTCTTGTAAAGGAAACGAAATCGGCGTAATCTCCCAAAAACAACATGAATAGCCGCCACGCCTTCAGGAAAAACTGCTTTGAAGGAGGATGTGCGGATGAACACATTTTGGGTATTTATGAGCAGGATGAACCTTATTGGCTGGATAGTCGGTGCATTTGTTGCCCATGTTGTTATGTATCTGCTTCTGGGAACTGATACGTGGCTTTCCACTTCGTTCCTGGCGACAGCCGTATGGGCAGTTGTGTTATATGCGTTGAAAGTTTCCGGCAAAAAGCGGATGGAGCGTCATTCGGCAGGATAGGCTTACGAAAACGAAAAACCAGCCAAGGATGGCTGGTTTTTTTACAGATAAGAATTAATCAGTATTTTGAGGTAGCTGTTGTGCTGTTCAGTTAAAAAAACAGTTGCTTTCATCTGTAACAACTGACATTCTTACTAAGTGGGGCACCATAGACAAAAGAACAAGTAGGTGATTAACATGATTGAAATAAAGACTTCTACACTCAGTGACGGGGAGTTCAACAGGGGCGTTTTTGCAACGAAGGATATAGCAAAAGGTGAGCTTATTCATGAAGCACCAGTGATTCCTTATCCTAATAAGGAACATGTGCACATAGAGAAAACGTTACTTGCTGATTACGTATTTGAGTATGGACCCGATCATACGGCCATTCTCTTGGGATTTGGTATGTTGTTTAACCATTCCTACCAGCCAAACGCCAAGTATGAGATTAACTATGATAATCACACATTTGACTTCTATGCTCACACAGATATCAAAGCTGGGGAAGAGATACTCATCAACTATAATGGTGGTATCGAAGATGATACTCCTCTTTGGTTCAATAAAGATGAATCAGAAAACAGCAAATGATAGTAAAAAGTCACCGTCGTTTTAAAACGAGGTGACTTTTTTAATACTACCACATGCCGAAATATTGCAACCCAAGGATAATGGCACCGAGAATCCATACATAAACAGCAAAACCTTTCATCGAACCATTGCTAATGATGCGAATCATCCAACGAATGGCAAAATAACCTGATATACCAGCAAACACGGCACCAAGGATCATGGGCATCATTTGTCCGGATTCCAGTGGTTGTTCCAGCAAGTCTTTCGTTTGCAGAACAGTTGCACCCAAAATGGCTGGCAAAGAAAGGAGGAAGGAGAAACGGGCAGCTTCAGCACGATCGATTCCTCGCATCAAAGCACCAGCGATCGTCAGACCGGAACGGGAAATGGCCGGAAGAATGGCAGCACCTTGCAATGTTCCGATCAATAGTGCGTCAGTATAGTTGATCTGGTCAAAACGGCGTGTCCCTCGACGAAGGGATTCAACTGCCCAAATGATAAAGCCGGTTGCGATAAACTCGAAGCCAATGGTCTGTCCTGTCCGAGAAATTTCTTCGAAGTAATCTTTGAAGGTCAGACCGATGATGGCAGTCGGAATGGTCCCAACCACTAACAAGCGAGTCATTTTGCTAAACGGATTCATCAATATATATTTAACTTCTTCCCAATAAACAATGACAACGGCAATCAATGTGCCCAAATGTAGAAGAGTATCAAACAATAAACCAGCTTCACGCAACCCGAATATTTTTCCAAACAATACCAGGTGTCCCGTTGAGGAAATCGGGAGAAACTCAGTAAGTCCCTGAATGATCCCAAGAATCATTGACTCAATATATTGCAACATCGTATTCGCTCCTATCCCTTTTTACTTGCAATTCATAGATATGTGTATGTGTTTTATACGTGGACTTGCCTATTTTATCACATTCCACAATTGGAAAGGAAAATTTTAGTGAAGGAAAACCTGAATGGATGCTGATTGTTTCTGCATAGTAAGGATGATAGTATTAGGGCATGTTCGAGTAAGGAAGTGAGTGTTTTGAGTCAATTACATGAATTGTATGCAGGCAAGGTAATCACCCTGCCCGTTGCGCAAGAGAAGCCGTTTGGATTTTTTCTGAAACATGGCGACAAAGAAATTCTATTACATAGGAATGAAACAACAGAAGAGGTACAGGTGGGAGATCAGGTCGAGGTATTTCTGTATCATGATCACGAAGATCGTCTCGCTGCTACCATGAAGATGCCCAGCGTTCGAGAAGGTGAGTACGGTTGGCTGGAGGTAGTTGATGTTCATCCGAAGTTAGGAGTATTTTTGCATAATGAAATTGGCAAGGATCTCCTGTTGTTCTTGGATGATCTGCCCAAGTTAACGGAAGAGTGGCCGAAGCGGGGAGATCGATTGCTGGTTACCTTGAAATGGGACAAGCATGGCAGGATGTTAGCCCGTTTGGCAAATGAAGAGATCATTTTGCGTATTGCCCAACCAGCCCCTGCAAACATGCGAAACAAGCAGGTGGAAGGTACGGTATACAAGGTGATTGGCAGCGGAGCATTCCTGCTCACAGATGACGAGTACGTTTTATACATCCACCGCGATGAAATGATTCATCCTCTTCGTTTGGGAGAAACCGTGATGTGTCGTGTCAGCTATGTAAGGGAAGATGGGCGTCTCAACGGGTCGCTGCGTGCTCGCAAGGAAGTATCTTATCAGGAAGATGCTGATCGGATTTTGGCTTATCTCAAAGACCGGGGCGGAGCGATGCCGTATACAGACGGAACTGAAGCAGAGGTCATCAAGGACAAGTTCGGCATCAGTAAATCCGCATTCAAACGGGCGATGGGCCGATTGTTGAAATTAGGCCTGATTGAACAAGAGGATGGCTGGACTCACCTGAAACGCCATTCATAAATAGAACCATAATGAAGAAGGCAGGGATATAAATGTCCCTGCCTTTCTTTTTTGCGAATACAAGTGTCAGGCCAAGAAATATAGAAAGTTCTGAAAATTACAAGAATAAAATTCACAAATAAGATGGAGTTGAACTGGATGAAAAGGGAAAAATATGTAATACGGTGTAATACTTACTGAGGAAAAGAACGTTGTGTTACAATTATGGTGGGATAAGGGAGGAACGGGCGTGAATGGGAAACCAATACGACATCCATTGCAACTCTTATATCGAGTATATCGACATGTGAAACCGTGCTTGGACCGTACGTTTGATTTCTGGTTGCAAAAGGCGGAAGTCATTCCGGACAAGGAACTGAGGAAGCAAGCTCTTGCCAGTATGCATTCCAAACGGTTCCATTGTGAGGGTGGGACTGTTTATGCAGCACAATTTGTGTCTGAGGTAGAAACACTGGTACCACTGATCGTGGCTTATCAGACGATAAGTGATTACCTTGATAACTTATGTGACCGCAGCACCTCTTTAGATCCCGAGGACTTCAGGCAGTTGCACTATGCCCTGCAGGATGCACTAGTGGCAGATGCTCCCGTTCGAGATTACTATCAGTATCGGGCGGAGAAAGAGGATGCCGGATTCCTGAAAAGCCTCGTGCTTGCCTGTCAGGAGCAAATTAAAAAGCTCCCCTCTTATAAGGCGATACAGCCCAAAGTGCTGGAGTTGTCCGTCTTATACAGTGATTTGCAGGTGTACAAGCACATTGCGCATGAAAAAAGAGAAGGTGAACTTCTCGCCTGGTGGGAGAAATACAAACCTCTCTGTCCACAAATTTACTGGCAGGAATTTTCTGCTGTTGCGGGCTCTACTATCGGGATATTTGCTTTGTTCTGCTTGGCGACCCAGCATCAAGTGGACGAAGAGTATGTGAATACATTGAACAAAGCTTACTTTCCATGGATTTGTGGGTTACATATTCTGTTGGATTACCTGATTGATTTGGAGGAAGATCGAGTGGGGGGGGACTTGAATTTTGTCTCTTACTACCATTCTGATGAGGAAGCTTTGAACCGACTGCAATTTTTTATTGAGCAAGCGAAAGCGAATATTGAGCAATTGCCATATCCGCAGTTCCATGGAATGATAGTAGATGGACTGGTTGCATTTTATTTAGCAGATCGAAAGGTAAACCGCAAGCAACCTCAAATTTACACCATTTCCAGGCGATTGCTTCGGGAAGCAAGCGGTTTGACTTCACTCTTGTTTTATTTAAACAGTCTGCTGATCCGCAGGTAGCTAGCCGTGGTGCTTTTTCTTGTAGGCAAAACCGGCACCCATGAACAGAACGGTCAGGATCGCACAGGCAATTCCACCAAGAATGCTTTTTTCTGCAATGGAAATGCCGATTCCTACCATACTAGCGGCTACAGCGATGGCAATCAGCAATGTGAGAAAAGAATAGCGTGACATGAATGGTTCCTCCTTGAAGCGATGTTTCATTTATAGCTTTTATACTACCAAAATGTTAAAAAACTTGTAAGGCAACATCGAGACGTTTTTCAAAGAAAAAAATGGGTATATAACAGATACAGGTAACAGTTGGGGGCGGAGATTGATATGGATAGTGTAATTCAAGTGAAAATCGCAAAAAAATTATTTGAAGGTACGATTACCTATGAGGAAGGGGATCTTGTTGAGGCTTCCTTTCCGGAAGAGTTAGATGTCAGTGTGGGCGACCCTCTTCAATGTATGATTACCCGAAATTTTAGCGAAATTACTTCTTTTCAAGGCATCGCTCTGGCCAAGGAACCGAATCGATTAATCATTTTCAATCCGCCAAGTGTTCTCGAATTCAAAGAACAGAGACGCCGTTATCCCCGGTTTGATATACAAATTCCCGGATGGATTCGTGTGCTTGCACAAGGCGGAGCAAAAACGGGGTTGTCTGATCCGAGAGTTGAGGTAGTCAATGTAAGCTTGGGTGGGGTCGCTTTTCGTTTCGATCAGAAGCTTGCACCGAAAACCAATCTGACGTTCTACACAGAGCTGTACGGCAGAGACGAAGGGGTTATTCAATCCCGTCTGGAAGTAATCCATATCAACGAAGATGCCGGATTCGTACATGGATGTAAAGTGGTTGATATGACAAGTAAAAGCTTGCATGAACTGCGCAAATACTTACTGCAAAGACAATTGGATGACCTGAAGAGTAAATAAAATGGAAAACAGACCCATAAAAGCCTACCTGACTGAAATTAGCTTGCTTCAGTCGAGTAGGTTTTATTTTGTTCTTTATCTTTATTCCAAACCAACTTTGCCAGGATGAAGCCTGTAATGCTAAGCAGGAACAGGGTGATTCCGATGGCTGTGAAGGCGAAGCTTACGCCAAGCTGTTGGATGATGATTCCACCTATAAGAGGCGCAATCAAAAAGACTGCACTTCTGAGAGAGTCAATGATTCCAGTCATTCTTCCAATCAGGTGTTCCGGGGTCTCCCGTTGCAGGATGAACTGGATGCCAAGCAGCAAGAGTCCATTCCCCAATCCACCCACAATCGCCCCGCCGACCGGTAACAGGATAGAATCACCACTTTTCATAATTCCCAGACATATGAAGGCAATCGCAAGTAATAACGTGCCGCCGCCGTAAATCATCGAGTGGCTAGGCCAAGTACCCCGCTTTTTGATGACAAGCATAACGAAAAGTGATCCGATCCCGATGGCAGAGGTTACCCACCCCACCAGCTCCGGTTGTGTCGGTGCAACTTCACGGAAAAGGACAGCAAATTGTGCATCTACACATTGAATTGCCATACCTGTTGCCATGGCAAACAGAAAGCTGACTTGTATACGATTGTTGGCTAAAATGAAACGCCAACCTTCCAGCCAGGCATCAAGTGTGATTTTTTCCTTGTTTGTTGTGAGGTTGTTCGTTTGATCACCTTTTGACGGAAGTGGAAGTGTGAAAAGCAGAAAGGCGGAGAGCACAAAACTGCAAGCATTCAAAAGCAAACAAACGAAGGGAGAAGCAAAAGCAAGGAGAGATGCTCCTAGCAGGGGGCCCAGCACCTTAGTAGCTTGCTGGATCGTCCCGTTTATCGTTAGTGCCTGAAACAGGTGCTCAGACGGAACTAACCGACGCAGGGCGGATTGTTGTGCCGGAGAGCTGAGTGTATCGGCAACGGAACGCAGAAATAATAACAGCAACATCCATTGATAATCTGGAACAAATAACAGGCAGAATGTGAGAATGGCCCGGATCCCGTCTACTCCAACAAGAATCATACGTTGGTTCCATTTGTCTGCTACAATTCCGGAAAATTGCCCTAGTAATATGGAAGGTCCGGCATAGACCAAAGGCAACAGCGCCATCACCATCGGACTTAACTTCCAATGATAGGAGAACAGGACAGTGATTGCGAGGAAGTCCATCCAGTCTCCAAAGTTTGAGATCAGACTTGCTGAAAAAAAGCGTCGAACCACCCGATTACTCCACATGCTGGCGGTTGTCATAAAAAAACCTCCCTGTATCAAACGTCTTACAGAGAGGGTAACGGACCAATGTCAGAGGAATATCAGAGCGATAATACTTGGGATAACTTTTTTTCAATGGCAGGAAAATCATGTTGCCTGGCAAGATCTTTCCACAGCGCCAAGTAGGTTCGCTGGATCGTTGGTTCATGGATATAACGTAAAATCAGACGAACACCAAAAATCAAATGAGGAACAAAGCGGCTCTGCTGATATAAAGCTACTCCTTGAGCGATCAGTTTTTTGGCGTCTTGTGTATGGTTTTGTAAAAGTGCCAGCCAGCCACGCAAGATGAGTACGGAGGCTTTTTGCAAGTGATAGGGAAGTTGACTGACCTTTTGTTCACACGTGATCAGCATTTTTTCTGCTGATTCCAGATCACTTTTCAATAAGAAATAAATGACCTCTTTTTGGAGCAGGAGCAGTTCAAACACAGGAAGGTTTGCTTCGTTGACAACAACCCATGATTGGTCGAGTCGTTCTCTTGCCTCTGACAGCAGGCCAGCTTCCAAATAAAGATTGATACAATTGATCGAAAGCTCACGCTGCCATCGGTGTTCTAGTAGATTCGAGGCAAGGGTCTGATGAAACAGACGGATGGATGTTTGTACGTCTTCATGAATGCTAGCGAATATGTGAACAAGGAAGAATAATTTCTCCGAGTAAGAAATCTCAGCCGTATCAATCAGCCAATGAAAATCCCCTCTGACAAAATGCAAGTAGGACGAATAGAATCTCGGAATCTGTATCCCAAGGGTCTTCTGATTGGCATAAAGCGTCTCCATGGCAGCGCCCATTCCGAATCGATGATACGTTTCAAAAAGCTGCTGAATTTGCCGATCGAACTCCGGTGCCTCGATTGGCGAAACCCGCAGGGAAGGTCGCTCAATGATTCTCAGTCGATACCCTTGACCTCGTACCGTCTCCAGCTTGAACAGGTGCTGCCAGGCATGCAGTTTTTTGCGTAACCGGTAAATGTGGTCATCAACGGTACGGTCAGTCGGTTCTTCCCGTTTCCATACAGCATCAAGCAGTTCTTCTCTGGTGAATGTCCTGTCTTTGTTGCGAATGAAAAATTGCAACAATGCGAATTCTTTCGGCAGGAGAGGGATCGTCTCTTCACCGATTGAAATAGAGGAACGATCTTCAGACAACTGATATGCGATCATGGTGGATCATTCCCTTCCCGTCAATCGATGCCGTACCTTCGCAATTTGTTATATAAAGTACCTCGGGATATTCCCAGCAATTGGGCTGCCGCTTTTTTATTGCCATACGTTCGGTCCAATGCTGCCAGGATTCGTTTTCGATCCTGGGCTTCATCGTATATGGCATAGGGCGATTCCATCACACTTTGTTCGTCTGGAAACGTGCTTGTCTGGCATGCAACCGGCGTATGGGTGCGGATGGAGAGTGGCAAATGTTCATAGGAAATCACGCCTCCTTCCTGTAATATGCAGAGGCGCTCCATAATATTGCGCAGCTCTCTGATGTTGCCGGGCCAAGCGTAATCCAGCATGGCTTGCATCACCTCTGTCGAAATCCGTGGAACAGGCTGTTCATGGGCAACAGAGTATTCCTGCAAGAATAGTTGTACGAGCCCGGGAATGTCTTCTTTGCGTTCACGTAGCGGGGGAATTTCCAACGAGAAAACGTTGAGGCGGTAGAATAAATCTTCACGGAATTTCCCTTCTGCAATCATCTGCTCCAATTGTCTGTTGGTCGCTGCGATAATTCGTGTATTCACGGTAATTGGTTCTGTTCCACCCACACGATAAAATTGGCGTTCCTGCAAAGCTCGCAACAACTTCACTTGCAGCTCAAGCGGCAATTCACCCACTTCATCGAGGAATAGAGTTCCGCCATGTGCCAGCTCCAATTTCCCCGGTTTTCCTTTGCGTTCTGCCCCGGTAAATGCCCCGCCTTGATAACCAAACAATTCACTTTCGAACAGTGCGGCAGGGATCGCTGCACAGTTTATGGCAATAAACGGCTTGTCACCTCTGCGACTGGACTGGTGGATGGCTTGGGCAAATAACTCTTTGCCTACGCCACTCTCGCCATACAGGAGTACGGTTGCATCTGTCTGGGATACTTTTTTGGCGCTTGCAATCGATTGCTGGATGGAAACCGAGTGCCCCTTTATCGGGAAAAACGGGTCGTCAACTGCCTGGAATCGATTCATCTCCTGCTGCAAGTTGTGCAAATGAGCAGTTGTATCGGCCAATTCCTCATTCAGACGAACCAACTCGGTAATATCCTGTTCGATCGAGATGGCCCCGATTACTTCTCCGTTGTAACGGATGGGGGCGGAGTTAATCAGAACGTGCTTGTCCGGGCGAGGAATATGATACATCCGTTGCACAGCGGTTCCTTCCGCCAGCGCATCTTTCAACCGGATGGATTCACTGGCGAAATGAGTGTCAAGGGACGTGCCGAGCACCTGATTTTTAGGGATGTTGTAGATTTTTTCGGCTGCGTCATTCCAGAACACAACCGTTGTATTTTTGTCAACGACAGTAGTGGCTTCACTCATGGTTTCCAGCAACGTGTCCAAAAGTGCTGCCTGGTTGATGGCGACACCGAGCATGGAGCTGATTAAATTAGGGAGTGAGAGCATGCCAATTGGTTTGTTGTCGGCATCAGTGACAAACAGGTGCGAAGGAATCTGATTGCTGCTTTCAGGGAAGCTGGAAATCAGTGTCGAAATAGCTTCGGCAACTGTGATATCAGCCGTTATGTTTATGAGAGGCGATTGATCGACCTCGGAATATGTTGGATCAATTGGCAGCAGGATTTCCCTTAGCGGAGTGAGTAGTGAGAATAAGGAATTCAAATGATCACATCCTATCGTTAAGACTTCAATATCCTATAGTAAGATGAACGTATAAGCATAAGTGTACAACGATGAACACTTTTTGTACACAAATGTCGATCGGTGACGGATTTTCTTTTGATAAATGTGTCTGTTTTTTGTATAGATGTAGCAGTTTTATGTATGGCATGCTTCTTGCTTATTGTTTTGGTAGAAGGCAAGATGAGGAGGAGACTGCAACAATGGAACAACTTATGAGGGACTTTTTTCTGTTCCTATCCAAGAATAAGTACTTAAACGAGGCTGCAAAGAAATGGGGACTTCGTTTCGGAGCGAGTCGTTTCGTGGCAGGCACAACGATTCCGGAAGCGATCACAAATGTACGTGAGTTGAACAATAAAGGTTTAATGTGTACATTGGATCACTTGGGCGAGTTCGTATTTAGTGTGGAAGAAGCGAATGAGTCAGCCGATTATTGCATCAAAACACTTGAGGCGATTTATACGTCCGGTGTTAACTGCAATCTCAGCTTGAAAATGACTTCGCTCGGACTCGATATCAGCCGTGAGCTTTGCATGAAAAACATGCGCCGCATTCTCGATGCAGCTAAGCAATACGGTGACAATTTCGTTCGTATCGACATGGAGGATTACCTGCATAACGAAATCACCCTCGATATTCTCGATGAATTGCTCAAGGATTATAACAACGTAGGTACGGTTATGCAGGCGTACTTGTACAAGGTAAATGACGATGTCGAGAAAATGAAAGACAGAAAAGTAAACCTTCGCCTTGTAAAAGGTGCCTATAAAGAATCACCAGAAGTTGCATATCCGGCAAAATCAGATGTAGATGAGAACTACAAAAAAATTATCAAGCAGCACTTGTTGAACGGATGCTATGCTGCGGTGGCTACACACGATGACAACATCATCAATTATGTAAAGCAGTTGGAAAAAGAACACAATATCCCTAGAAGCCAATTTGAGTTCCAAATGCTCTACGGAATCCGTACGCAAGCGCAGATCGATTTACAAAAAGAAGGATATCGCATGCGTGTTTACGTACCATACGGTAATGACTGGTTTGGATACAACATGCGCCGATTGGCTGAACGCCCTGCCAACGCATGGTTCGTTCTCAAAAGCTTGTTTAGATAAAATGAATGCTGAAAACCTCCCACTTAGGCATGTTGCCAAATTTCCATTTTGTTCATGATGGTATTTGGCAACATGTTAGGCAACATGCTCTGAAGTGTGGAGGTTTTCTTCTGCTATTGGTACAATATGGGTGAAATGAGGTGAAGCTTTTGTTCACAGCAACTATTCCTGTTGTACCACCCTATTCGTTTGAACGACTTCTGCGCCGATTGGAATCTCATCCTGACGATCAGTTCCGCATCGATGCTGATAGAGGAATTTTTCGACGAGCGTTTCGTTTGAACGGCAAGCCAGTCCTCGTAACCCTTCAGTTTGGGGGAAATACCGAGCAGCCAGAGCTTACTGTGACTGCAAAAGAAACACTAACAAGCTCGCAGCAACAATCACTGATTACTACCGTGCGCCATATGTTTGGCACTGATTATCAGCTTGCACCGTTGTACGAACATATGGAAGCTGATGAACATCTTGGCAGATTGGCTACCGCTTTTCGAGGATTGCGATTCCTGCTTGATCCCGATTTGTTTCAGTCGATGGTTCGAACGATTATTGGTCAGCAGCTAAATTTGGCCTTTGCAGCGACCTTGACGCATCGATTGATTGAACTCGCAGGTGATTCCGTTCAGGACGAAGAAGGGAATACCTATCTGTTGTTTCCCACCCCGGAAGCGATGGCGGGACTCACTGTCAATCAGCTTCGTGAGCATCAGTTCAGTCAGCGAAAGGCAGAGTACGTCATTGATTTTGCCAGAGCAGTAGTTGATCAAACGATCGAGCTGGACCGTCTGAATACCATGTCAGATGAAGAGGTAATCAATTATTTGCTTCCATTGCGTGGAATCGGTCGTTGGACGATTGAATGTTTGCTGATGTTTGGCATGGGCAGGCCCGATTTGTTGCCAGCAGCCGACATTGGGATTCGCAATGGGATTCAGCTTGTATACGGAATAAACGAGAAACCGGATGAGGCAGAGATCCGCCGTATTGGCGAGTCATGGGCTCCTTTCCGCAGTTATGTGTGTTTGTATATCTGGGAGGCAGTCGGAGCGGCCAGGCGCAAAGAGCTGATTTTTTCGAATAAATAAAAGACAAAGACCGTGTCTACCTGATCTAGGTAGCAACGGTCTTCTTTGTATTGTTAGCGTAGCTTTTTTCAAGCAGGAACGAGATCGCCAGTTGATTGAACGAGTGAGGCTGATCGATATTGCACACATGACCTGCTTTTTTCAAAATGTGGTGTGTAGCATTGGTGAATTTATCCAGAAGCAAGTAGCTGCTCGACATAAAGGCGTAGTCATGCTCGCCCATCACAATCAGGGTTGGAATGTCGCAACGGTCAAATTGCTTGTACATATCAAACTGTGAGGTAAGTTTCCACCATTTATAGAAGGTAGGTGCGGGCATTCTCTTTGATTCCCGAATGAAGATTCGCCTTGCGCTGCGGGCTAGCTTGAACGGCATGAAAACATAAGCCATTAATGGATATAACAGTTCCTTGGAGACGATATGGATAAGAAAATGGCGGGTAACTAGATACAGAATCTTGGACCACCCTGTGAATTTGGTTACTGCCCCAGCCATGACCATCGAGCAAATTCTTTCTGGTGCTTTCAGTGCCATCTCCTGCATGACTGCCGTGCCTAATGAACAGCCGCAAAAATGGGCAGATTGAATATGGTGCTTGTCCATGATCGCCAGAAGATCTTCTGCTATGAGTGAAAAGGAGTACTCTTGCTCATCATGCTCATTTAGGGAAACTGTTTTACCGTGGCCCCGAAGATCATACGCCAATACCCGAAAGTGCTCAGCAAATGCTGAGAGTTGCTTATACCAGCTTCGAGTGGAACCACCTGCGCCATGAATCATAATCAGCCATTCCTTATCGGGTTGTCCGTGGATCTCAACGTGATGCTGATAGGAAAACTTCTTCAAACTCAAGTCACCCTTGCCTCTCATAAATAGTGTATACAGAGTTGATTATATCATATAACGAACTGCTAATATTTTGACAGAATGATTATTTTGCACTTTATATGGCGACAAAAACGCACCCTTCTCTTTCGAAGAGAAGAGTGCGTTTGCCAAACCTTGCAGTCGATTATTTCTCAGATGCTTTTTGTTTCGAGGTTTTCACCATATTGGACAAGGCGACACCTGCCAAAATAAGACCTGCCCCCAGGACAAATCCAAGGGTGAGGTGTTCACCGAGCAGCAACCACCCAAAAAATGCACCAACGACGGGTTGTACAAAGAAAAAGCCGGCAGCGCTTCCTGCACTCATCAGCTCGAATCCTTTGTTCCACAGGTAAAAGGCGCCTGCAGTAGAAATGATCCCGAGATATAATACCCCTGCCCAGATTTCCCAACCGAATGACCAATCAATTGTCGTCGTAGAAAGCTCCCACAACATGACCGGTAAGGTAAAAATGAGCCCGAACAGTGCAGCATAAGCTGTCACTACAAGAGATGAGTAGATGGCGGTTGCCCGTTTACTGAGCACCGTGTACAGCGCCCACGTAACAGCAGCGACAAGAAGAATCAGGTTACCCATCATCGATGTGTCAGGTGCGCTGTGATCGGGTGTCCCAACTACTACTACGACCCCGATTGTGGCGAGTGAAATTCCAAGAAGCTGGAAAATTTGCAATTTTTCACGCAAAAGCCAAACGGCAAACAAAGCAATGAACGCTGGAGAAGCGGATGTGATTAATGCGCCCATGTGTGCGGTGGAAAACTTCGTTCCTAGAAATTGTGCGCCAATGGAGAGTGTGACTCCTACGAATCCGATTCCCATCATAGAGGGTAAATCTTCTTTTGGGACATACCTTTTGCGAATCACAACAATACTGCCGAGGACGAGCAATGCAATGGCGAAGCGAATTTCAAGCAGTGTGAAAGGTGGAATGACATCCAGTACCACCTTGCTGACTACGTAGACGCCGCCCCAGATTGCTGCTGCAAGTGACAAGAATATACCGCCCCAAATATGTTGTTTGCGTTCTGTGTTCATAAATGAAAGTACCTCCTATTAACTCCATTCCTGCCTTTTAGGATTGGAGGAAACCGGGGATATCTCGATCAAAACGTGTGTGTTGCAGCATGATTCATTCACCTCCACTAAACTTTGTGTATCCAAGCGTTGCTGATTATCGCTTATTATAGCCCACATGAGAAAAAAAAGCAGGATGTAAATATATGAATGAATGTTCACTCATTAATTGGAATAGAGTATACTAGTAGCAAAAAGGTGTTTTGGGGAGGCAGCAGCTATGACAGAGCATATTTTTTATACGGTAGTCCGCTCGACTGAGGTGGATACAATTGGACATTTGAATAATGCAAAATATCTCGAATATATGGAGTGGGGGCGCTTTGACTGGATCATCAAAGCAGGTCTGTCACTAGAAGAATTGCATCGGCGAGGAATTCTGCCAGTCGTCGTCAACATTAATGTGAATTACCGAAAAGAGCTGCGAATGGGCGACGAGGTAAAGATCGTATCGAAGCCCGTGAAGTACGGGTCCAAGAGCTTCGTGGTTCGTCATGAGTTGTTCAATGCCAAAGATGAGTTGGTCTGTGACGCTGATGTAACGATGGTCATGATCGATGCGAAGGAACGCAAGACAACAGACTTGCCTGAGGAAATACTGAGTACATTCACGTCAACTGAAACAATCAAGGAAGCTTCCTCTAAATAGGGGGCTTTTTTTTCTGTTCTTGCAAGGGCAGAAAAAACGTGTTTAGAATTATCTAACCATTTCCTGACAAATGGATTGAAAAAGGAAAGCAGGGATAAGATGGATAATCCACTAGATCAATCGTTACAGGAACTCATGCAAAAGCATCAGATTGTCGGTTTATCTGCCGCCGTGGTGAAAGACAATCGTCTCATCTGGTCCAACACATATGGAAAAGCGGATCTGGAGCGTGGTCAGCCGGTGACAGGATCAACTGTCTTTCGCATCGCATCCATCTCCAAAACCATTGCTGCGACAGCACTCATGCAGCTTTATGAGCAAGCATTATGCAAGCTTGATGAGGACATTAGCAATTACCTCGGTTTTTTGGTTCGCAATCCCCGATATCCAGAACATCCAGTTACGCTAACCTATCTCTTGACCCATACCTCTGGTTTGCAGGATGTTTATGTGGATTTTGTTGTGGCTTCACGTACAGAAAACCCGCCAACTATTCATCTGCGAGAAGCTCTTTTGCCTGAGGGAAGATTTTATACGGACGAACTGTGGGGGGAACTGGCTCCTGGTGATCCGGCAAGCTATGAATACTCCAACCTGGGGGCAGTGATCATAGCAACCATTGTAGAAAGTCTGTCAGGAGAACGATTCGATCAGTATTGCAAACGCCACATCTTTAAACCGTTGGAGATGAAAGACACCAGCTTTCACTTGCGAGACATCGAAGATATCAATCAGGTTGCCGTTTTATACAACTACTTGCCCGAAACAGGTACATATGAAGTAGGAACGGATGCTTACCGGGGAGTAAAACCAGAGGGCATTGACTATTCAGCATACCGCCCCGGTACGAACGGAGCACTGTTTGGCCCGCAAGGTGGACTGCGTTCTCATGCGGCCGACCTCAGCTTATTTATGCTTGCACACCTGAATCAAGGTACATGGAACGGCGTATCCATCCTGAAGTCCGAAACCGCCAAACTGATGCAACAACCACACTGGAGCGGTTACCGCAGGGAAGGCTTCTTTAAGAATGCAGGGTTGCAATTTCACATTACAGAGGACTTGATACAGGGGAAGCGATTAATTGGACACTCCGGGGATGCGTATGGATTGTTAAGCTGTCTTTATTTCCATCCAGAAGAACAGTGGGGGATCATCGTTATCATGAACGGACTGCACCAGGTAAAGGGACAGCATGTGTTTTTCGCAGCAGAGGAAGATTTGGCGAATTTCCTGTACGAGAGCTGTGTGAAATAATTAAGGCTTTTAAAAGTCTGATTATTTACAAAAATTAGTTTCTTCTGATAAAATAGGCACTATAACAGATAAGCTTATTCATGAATCTGGTTAGCGGTCGTTTAAAGTGCCCCTTTATCCATCCCGTTTAACCCGAGAATTCATGAAATCGGAGCGAGGTTTGCACTGTGTACGATGACGATACCCTTTATGTCGTTGGTGACGCCCAGGCTTCAACGAAAAATCCCATAACTCAGCAATACAGTTCGTTTTTTGTCGGGCTGGTTATTGATGCTACCAATGACAAAATCGTAGAAGCAGGTTGTTCTGCAACCATTCCGCTTACCAGCGATTTTGTTCGTTCAATTTTTGTTGGCCGCAAAATTTGGGATACAGATGAAGTAACTGTTGCGTTGCGCAGACGCTATTTTGGAGATTCCCAAAAAGCACTGATTGTCGCGTTTAAGGATGCCCAAAAGAAGTACAAACTCGCACTGAAAACAAGAGAGGAAAATTTCCCTCAGCCTCAACCTCAGCCTAAGAAGTGAATACGCTGCTTTATTTATTCGTATGGGAAACATACACGTAAATAAAACCCAGCATGTGATATCCCTGGTGCACGCCTTGGTTTCATATGCTGGGTTTTTCTTTTTCACTCTTATCATACTTTTTGCAAGGCGGGTGAATTCATGGCTCAATACATTCTTCGCAAATTTTTTTTCATGGTCCTTACAATTTTGCTGATCATTACCTTTACTTTCTTTTTGATGCACGCTGTACCTGGTTCACCGTTTGATCAGGACGAAAAAGGATCGAGTGAAGCAGTCAGGCAGAATCTGATGGCTCATTATCATCTGGATCAGCCGCTCGTCATGCAGTATCTGTTGTATTTAAAATCATTGGTTCAGTTTGATCTCGGGCCGTCCATTGCCAGCAGCTCAGAGACGGTCAACGACATGATCAATCGGGCATTTCCCGTATCTTTTACTCTTGGCATTGTTGCGCTTTTGTTCGCCATTTTTTCAGGAGTTGCCTTGGGTACGGTGGCTGCCCTGCGGCATAACCGGATTATTGATCATGCGGCGATGGTCTTTGCAGTATTGGGAATTGCGGTACCGAACTTTGTCATCGCCTCTTTGCTGATCAAGTATGTAGCTGTCCAATGGCAACTGTTACCCGCCGCAACCTGGGGGACGTGGAAGCACGTTATCCTGCCTTCGCTTGCTTTGGCAACTGGGCCTCTTGCGATCATTGCCCGCTTTACCCGAGCCAACATGCTTGAGGTACTCAATCAGGAGTACATCGATACAGCGAGAGCAAAAGGGCTTTCGCCAGCATCTGTCGTACTGAAACACGCCTTGCGCAATGCCATCCTGCCCGTCATCACCTTGTTGGGGCCATTGCTGGCAAATGTGCTGACCGGAAGCTTTGTCATCGAAAAAATCTTTGCCATTCCCGGTATGGGCAAGTACTTTATCGACAGTGTAGGGAATCGTGATTACGCAGTGATCATGGGTACGACGGTATTTTACAGTGTCCTCTTGATCTTTTTTATGTTTTTAGTGGATGTCGCTTATTCCATCATCGATCCTCGCATCAAGTTTCACAGCAAGGAGGTTTAGCATGAGTGTTCCCAGTGTTCCGGATGAATTGTTTGTTCCCATGCAAAAAAACACGGCAGGGCGTGAGGCGATCACCAGGCCACAGCTAACCTACTGGCAAGACGTCTGGCTCAGGCTCTCTAACAACAAGCTGGCGATATTGGCGATGGTCATTATTGTGCTGAATGCACTGCTGGCGATCTTTGGCCCTTTACTCACAGAGTACTCCTATTCCCAACAGTCCCTTTTAGAATCGAATACCGGACCTTCTGCCGAGCACTGGTTTGGTACGGACAATCTGGGGCGAGATATTTTTGCACGGATTGTGTACGGGGCCAAGATTTCTCTCTTTATCGGAATTACAGCCGCACTGATCGATTTTACCATTGGCGTCATATATGGCGGTATTGCGGGATATGTAGGCGGTAAAACAGATGAAGTCATGATGCGCTTTGTCGATGTTCTGTACGGACTTCCCTATCTGCTTGTAGTCATTTTGCTCATGGTCGTCATGGGGCCAGGGTTGCTCACAATTATCGTGGCACTTACGGCAACGGGCTGGATCGGAATGGCGAGGATTGTCAGGGGGCAAATTTTGCAGCTCAAAAATGCGGATTACGTCCTTGCGACCATCACTCTGGGTGGCACGCCTTGGTACATTATTTGGCGCCATCTGCTGCCGAATACGATGGGAATCATTATTGTGCAAATCACGTATACCGTACCTTCTGCGATATTCTCCGAAGCGTTCCTGAGCTTTATCGGCTTGGGGATTCAACCGCCTCTGGCAAGCTGGGGCTCGATGGCGAACGAAGGGTTGCCCTCTATCCTTTCAGGGCATTGGTGGCGCTTGTTTTTTCCCTCATTCTTTATTTCTTTTACCATGCTCGCTTTCAACTTGCTGGGAGACGGACTGAGGGATGCTTTTGATCCGAAGCTGAGGAGGTAGCATGCGATGAAACCATTGCTTGAAGTAGAAAACCTCCATGTGTCATTTCGAACTCACGGAGGGGAAGTGCAGGCTGTACGAGGGGTTAGTTTTTCTTTGCAAAAGGGAGAGACGCTCGCTGTAGTGGGTGAATCCGGGTGCGGGAAAAGCGTGACCGCACGCAGTCTGATGCGTCTGATCCCCGGACATACAGGAAAAATCACGGAAGGAAGTATTCGTTTCAAGGGGCTCGAACTGACAACCCTCCCCGAGAAAAAAATGCGGGATTTGCGTGGTTCTGAAATTGCCATGATCTTTCAGGATGCCATGACTTCTCTTAATCCCACGATTACGATCGGGGAACAAATCATGGAAGGGATTATCCGTCACCAAAAGGTTTCGAGGGCAGAGGCAAAAAATCAGGCCATTGAAATGCTGCGACTGGTGGGAATTGCCAACCCTGAGAGTCGGTTGAAGCAGCACCTGCACCAGTTTAGCGGTGGGATGAGGCAGCGGATCATGATCGCTATTGCAGCCGTTTGCAAGCCCTCCATTCTGATCGCCGATGAGCCGACAACCGCATTGGATGTTACGATTCAGGCACAAATTCTGGATTTATTCAAACAATTGCAGCGTCATACAGGAGTATCCATCATTCTGATCACTCACGACCTCGGTGTGGTTGCCAAAGTAGCAGATAGAGTGAGTGTCATGTATGCAGGAAAAATCGTAGAGACGGGAACGGTGACAGACATTTTTCATAATCCCCAACACCCGTATACAAAAGGGTTGCTTGGTTCCATCCCTCGGCTGGATGCGGATCGCACTATACCGTTGCATGCCATCATGGGCACACCTCCTGATTTGTTTGCGCCTCCCCAAGGCTGTGCGTTTGCTGTGCGCTGCGACTTTGCATTGGAAGTATGCGCCCGCTATCAGCCGCAGGCAAGTGTGATCGACCAACAGCATCAAGTTGTCTGCTGGTTACAGGACCCGCGGGCAAAAAACATATTTGCCAAAAATCAAGGAGCAACAGGGTAAAAGTGAAAAACGACGAGATGTTTTTCAAAGAAAAAAGGGGGAAGAATCATGAGGAAATTTTTCAACACAGTTCTAGTCTGTACGCTTGCTCTCGGTTTGTTGGTCACCGGATGCTCAAGCAATACAACGGCACCACCAGCCAAAACCGATCAGGCGGGCACACCACAAGAGACGCCAAAGGGGAACAAGTTTGTCCGGTATAACAGCGGAGAAGAGCCAAAATCGCTTGATCCGTCCATTGGTTATGATGAGCCGTCATGGGTCGTCGTGTACAACATGTTCGAAGGTCTGACCCGTCTGGACAAGGATGAGAATCCGATCGCAGGGGTAGCCAAGGAGTGGAAGGTATCCCCCGATGGAAAAGTTTACACGTTTACGCTCAGGGATGATGCCAAGTGGTCCAATGGGGAAGCCATCACAGCAGATGACTTCGTCTATGCGTGGAAACATATGCTTGACCCCAAAACAGCCTCTGAGTCAGCATTTTTGGCTTATGGAATCAAAGGCGCAGAGGATTTCAACTCTGGAAAAGGCTCTCCCGATGCTCTGGGAGTCAAGGCAGTTGACGCAAAAACACTGGAGGTTACCTTGACCCAGCCAGCTCCGTGGTTCCTCGGGCTATTGACTGTACCAACCTTCTACCCCATCAACAAGGCAGCAGCCGAGAAAGACCCCAAATGGTTTGCCGAGGCAGCAACCATCATAAGCAATGGACCATTCAAGATCACCGACTGGAAGCATGATGCTGAAATCAAATTGGAGAAAAACGAGCATTATTGGGACGCATCATCTGTAAAAATTGACGGTGTCATCTTTAAAATGGTGAAGGATTCCAACACGGCTTATCAATTGTACCAGTCAGGCGAACTAGAGATCAGTGAAATCCCGTCTGATCTGAGTGATCAATTGTTTGCAGAAGGAAAAGTAAACGTTGGGGATTCGGCTGGTCTGGAATTTTATCGGTTGAACACAAGCAAACCGCCATTTAGCAACGTAAATATCCGCAAAGCGTTCAACATGGCGATTGATCGTCAAAAACTCGTTGATCTTGTACAAAGAAGAAAACAAAAACCGGCAGTTGGCTTGATCTCATACGGCTTCAATGATCCAGCAGGTGGTCAGTTCCGTGATGTGGGCGGAGCATTTGTAACATATGATCCGGCAGAAGCGAAAAAGCTGCTGGAAACAGGAATGGCTGAGCTTGGACTGACTCAACTCCCTGAAATCACGATCGAATTTAATACGAGTGATACCCATCAAAAAAATGCAGAAGCCGTACAGGAGATGCTGAAATCGGCATTGGGTGTGGAAGTGAAGCTCGCCAATATGGAACGTCAGGTACTCTCCGACAAACAGAAGAAACTGGATTATCACATTTCCCGTTCTTCCTGGATTCCTGACTTTGCAGATCCGATCAATACATTAGAAATCATGCTGTCTGAAAGCTCATCTAACCGCACAGGCTGGAAAAATGCGAAGTTTGATCAATTGATCAAGGATGCCTATGTTGAGCTGGACAATGCAAAACGTTACCAAATGATGCATGAAGCAGAGAAAATTTTCATGGAAGATGCACCCATCATTCCACTCTATTTTTATAACTCTACGAACCTGCAAAAAGACAACCTGACAGGTGTTTTGCGACCCGTCTTTGGATATGTCAATTTCAAACATGCCGAACTGAAATAACTAGGGGAACGGAAGAAGGAACAGGAGGCATTGTTGGCAATGATCATTGAGAATATCGAGGTAAACCGACAGAATATTCCTTTGAAAAAACCGTTTAAAACAGCGCTGAGAACAGTAACCCATGCAGAGTCGATCCTTGTTCGGGTGACAACGAGCAGTGGCTTGGTTGGCTGGGGGGAAGCTGCTGCTACCGTCGTGATCACTGGAGACAGTATCGATAGCATAGAAGCAGCGATCCTGAAGACGATGAAACCACAGCTTCTGGGAAAAAACTTGCTTGCCTATGAGCAGGTGTTCCAAATCTTGCACCAGTCCATGGTGGGCTCCAGCAGTGCAAAAGCAGCGCTCGATATGGCCTTCTACGACATTATCGCTCAACATTGCGGAGTTCCTCTCTATCAGTTCCTGGGAGGGTATCGCAACAATATTGAAACGGATTATACCGTAAGCGTTAATTCGCCGAAGGAAATGGGAGAAGATGCACTGGCGTACGTGCAAGATGGCTTTAATGTGTTAAAGATCAAGGTTGGAAAAGACAACATTGATGAGGATATCAAACGAATCAAGGAAATTCGCAGTTGTGTCAGTGATCAAGTGAAAATCAGACTGGATGCCAATCAGGGATGGCAGGTCAAGGATGCCATTCGCTCCATTCGCAAAATGGAGGACCTCGGTTTGGATATTGAATTGGTTGAGCAGCCAGTAAAAGCGGCAGATTTGGAAGGGCTAAAAATGGTCACCGATGCGGTCGAGACCCCGATCATGGCGGATGAGAGTGTCTTTTCCCCGATGCAGGCTTTTGAAGTGCTCAAAAACCGTGCGGCAGACCTCATTAATATCAAGCTGATGAAAGCAGGGGGAATCTACAAAGCACAAATCATCAACCATATGGCTGAAGAGTGCGGCGTGGAGTGTATGGTGGGAAGCATGATTGAATCAAAACTGGGTGTTTCGGCAGCAGCTCATCTGGCGGCAAGCAAGAAAAATATTACTCGTTTTGATTTTGATGCCCCGCTCATGCTAATCAGAGATAGCATCCAGGGTGGCGTAAGCTATGAAGGCAGATTCATGACCCTGTCTGACAAACCGGGGTTAGGAATTGAGTGAAAAGCGTCGAGGCGTTTTTCATAAAAAAGAAGGAGCAGCCTAGTCAAAAAGGCATGCTCCTTTTTTCCTGTTTTTTTAAAAAAACATCTAATTTTGTAGTCTAGACTACATACTGTTGAAATGTTCTCAGATATTCTATTAATTAGCTCTAATTTTTGATATATTTAGCTGAATTGCAAAAAGGTGACAAAAGTCGCACTTGAAAAAGGAAGTGCAAAATGAAAAAGACTGCTCATTCATTGATGGTTTCCATGCTGATCATGCTTGTTATCGGCTGGATGTATCAATGGAATATCCTGAATACAATTGAAACGTACTACTACGATCGGGTGACAAATGATGTCAAACGACCGATTGACACGAACATTGTCATCGTAGGAATTGATGATTACAGTTTGGAGAATCTCGGTAGATGGCCCTGGCCACGCAGCATTCATGCCGATTTGGTCGAACGGATCGCCCAATCTGGGCCCAAAGCGATCGGTCTTGACTTGTTGCTGACAGAGGCGTCTGTTGAACCGGCTGAGGATGAGGCGATACAGCAAGTACTGGCCAAATATCCAAACATCATTGTACCAAGCTACTTTGTTTTTTCGGAGGATCAGGAAAAAGGAAATCAGCTTCAATATGAGCGACTTCTGCGTCCCGTTTACTCCATTCCGGCTCAACAGACGGCACACATCAATGTGTTTGCTCATCGCGGGGAAGTAGTCCGACAGGTCTTGCTGGGGATTCCCGACGACAAACAGCAAATGATGCCTGCATTCAGCGTTAAGCTAGCGAACATGCTGCTTCCCCCCGAGAAACATATCGTCTATGAGAACGGTGTATGGAAGCAAGGCAATACACCTATCCCTACCAACGAACGCAATCAAGTCTACATACCATTTGCCCAACCTCCTGGCGGTTTTGCCCCTGTCTCCTATTTCGATGTACTTTCCATGGATGAAGAAGCTATGAGCGAGTTTTTTCGAGATAAAGTTGTTTTGATTGGACCTTATTCTCTTACATTAGGAGATCAATACTTAACACCTATGCGCAGTGCAACCAAAATGTATGGAATTGAGATTCACGCCAACATGATTCAGGCGATTGAGGATCAACTGTTCATTAAAGTGACGGAAGGAAAAGAAGCTTGGATTGGCTGGATACTGATCTTTGTCTTGACGTTTTTGATTTTCGAATTGACCCGAAGGCTGAGGGCGCAATGGGCTTTACTTGCATTTTTTGCGTTATTCGTTGGGTTCAGCTTACTGGCGTTTCAGTTAAACAAGACTGAATTGCTGGTAATTCCATATGTCTATCCTGTTCTTGCATTAATTACTGGCTATGTTGCAGCGATTATTACGAGATATGTCTTTGAGTGGCGTGAGAAAAATCGGGTCACCATGCTGTTTGGCCGTTATGTGTCGAAACAGGTTGTGAACGAAATTTTGCAATCGGAAGCCGCCCAAAACCTCGGAGGAACCAGACGGAATGTATCGATCATGTTTGTAGATATTCGTGGTTTTACCCCGTTATCGGAAAGAATTCAGCCGGAAGAAGTAATCCAGGTGCTTAACGAGTATCTGGACTTGTGCACCAAAGCAGTATTTCAATTCGATGGCACATTAGACAAGTTTATCGGAGATGGTGTTATGGCAATTTTCGGCGCACCTAACTCGTTGGAGAATCATCCAGAGTTGGCAGTACGGGCAGCTCTCGAAATGAAAAAAGGATCGTCTGCATTAGTAGAAAAACTGACAGCAAAATACGGGTATGCCGTTTCATTCGGAATCGGGATTAATACAGGTGATGCCGTTATCGGCAACATCGGGTCACAGAATCGCCTTGACTATACAGCCATTGGCGACAACGTCAATATGGCTGCCCGACTAGAATCCAATGCCAAACCAGGTCAAATTCTCATAAGCTCGTCTACTTACGAACAGGTGAAAGACTTGTTCGACATTCTTCCATTGGGAGAGATAAAAGTAAAAGGAAAAGAAAAGCCGGTTGCGATATACCAGGTTGTCGGAGAAATTGGGGTGCTTGAACATGAACAGACGGGTTAGACAATGGTTTGCAGCAATACTAACTCTGGTTCTCTTATTGGGGAATACGTTGCCGTCTCTCGCAGCAGGAAGCACAGAGAGGGTCGCGAAGCTTACGGCAATTAAGGGCGATGTGAAAATTAAATTAGCCGGAGGAGCCAAGCCATTCAAAGCGATTAATAATATGGCGGTTACCAAGGGTGATACCTTGTTTACAGGAAAGAGCAGCAGTGTCCAGCTTAATTTGGATGACGGAAGCAAAGTAGTAGTGGGGAGCAGTGCTCAGGTCATGGTTAGTGACCTGGTCAAGAATACAAAAGGCGGCAATCAGACCGGGATCAAGGTTCAGAATGGGCAAGTCTGGTCCAAGGTAAAGAGTTTAAGCAACGCCAACGATTCCTTTAAATACGAGACACCGACAGCTGTTATGGGAATTCGGGGAACGATGCTGTTCATTAATGCTTCACTCTCACAGTCGGGTTTGTGGGTGACGGAAGGGGCTGTAGGAGTTGCCAATCCTGCTTCACCAACAGGGCGAGAGGCATTCGTCATTTCAAATGAACGGATTGAATCAACTTCCAGTGAAATTCGAGGTGGACTCATTGACTCGGAGCTTCTTGTACAGACCTTAGACCCTGAGATCCTTCCCGAGGCAGCGCAAGATATTATTCATGCCATTTATGAAGTTGCTGGACCCAATCCGCCGAATGGAATCGGAAAAGGTCTGTCGAATGAATTCCTCAAGCAGGCCAAGGATTTTGTCCACGCTGCAAAAGAAAAAGATCCAACAATCCCTGTTCCAGTTGACTTCGATCAAGTGGTAGAGCAGGTAATTGAGCAGATTGAACAGCACCTGGAGACAAATCCGAATCCCCCGGGAGTAACGGATAGCAACAGTAATATTCCACCGATTCCAGAAAATCAATTGCATCCAACTGATCCAACAAGTGGTAACTCTGGAGGGGGAACTACTTCTGGCGGAGATAACGGAGATGGAAATGGCAATGGTGGCGGAGGCGGTAAGGATGACGATCCCGTATTGAAGGAAATTACGCTTGAGCCATCGTCCTTGCTCTTGCACGAAGGAAAGACTGATATCATTACAATTCATGCCAAATTTGATGACAATACAATTAAAAATATAACGGATAAAGCCAGTCTCTCTGTGGCAAATCCTCAGGTAGCTGCCGTCAGTCAGGGTGGTATTGTCACAGCGGTGAAGGCTGGAGAGACAACGATCAGCGCCAGCTTTGAGGGGAAACAGGCTACCGCTTCGATCAAAGTTATCAAGGATGTCCAAAGTATTGCAATCACGCCAGTAATCACGACAATCAAAGCAGGCAAGTCTGTTCAATTCAAGGCAACAGCCACGATGATCGACCAGACGACTCAGGATGTGACCAAAGAAGCCAACTGGTCCGTCACGAATTCAGATGTATTTTGGGTATATCCGGATGGCATGGGTAAAGCAAAGAATGTTGGTGAAGTCGAAGTTACTGCTAGCTTTGATGGCAAGTCATCCTCGCTAGCGATCAATGTAGTAGAAGATATTGAAAGTATTGGAATCTCTCCTGCTGACCCAGCAGTAACTGTCGGTAATAAAATCGAACTAAAAGCCTACTCGGTCGCAGAAGACGGCTCGCACAACAGCATAAGCGGTGAAGTGATCTGGAGCAGCAGTAATGAAAAAGCAGCAATTATCAATGATAAAGGAACGGTGGAAGGGCTGGAAAAAGGAACGACCACCATTACGGCTCGTTATCAAAAATGGTCTGCGTCAACCGTGGTTACTGTAAAAAGTGATAATTTCCCGCCAAAAGCATCGGATGTGCATATTGCCGGTAAGCCAGAAGTTGGTTCGACTCTTACAGGAAGCTATCACTATTCTGATGATGATGAAGATAAAGAGGGAGACAGTATCATTTCGTGGTATCGATCCGATGACACGAACGGTACCAACAAGGCAGCGATTACAGGAGCAACAACCGTACAATACAAGGTACAGGAAGCAGATAAGGGAAAATACCTCTCGTTTTCGGTAACACCCGTTTCCAATGAGGGTGAGAGAGCAGGTGAAAAGGTAGAAAGTGCGCCAGTTGGTCCTGTCTTATCTGTGGGAGAAGTAGAGAGCATCACACTGACACCGCTCAATCCTGTAGTAAAAGTAGCTGATACGGTACAATTCCAGGTGATTGGCAAGCTGAAGGACGGCACAACCAAGCCTCTCACTGCCGGGCTTGTCTGGACGGTAAGCAACAATGCAGTTGCATCGATTGGCACAAATGGTTCAGCCACGGGGTTAGATGGTGGTTCAACTTTGATTACTGTCAGCTACGACAATCTGACCGCATCTACAACGCTAACAGTGGAGAAGCCTTTGGTAAATACACCGCCAAAAGCGACGAATGTAACCATTAGTGGAACTCCTGAGGTTGGGGAGATGCTGACCGGAAGCTTTATCTATAGTGACACAGAAAACGACCCCGCAGGAAGTCATCTGTTCAAGTGGTATCGTGCCAATGATCTTTCCGGTTCAGGAAAAACCGTTATCGCTGGGGCAACGTCGACTAACTATACAATTCAAATAGATGATGCGGGCAAATTTATCTTTTTCGAGATCACCCCTGTGGCAACAAAGGGTGAACTGATTGGTACACCAGCGTTGAGTGCACCTGTAAGTGTGCCGGCTGTTTCGGGACCAATTGTAACCATTGAGTCTCCAGCAAAAGCGATTGGCGATATTCTTGCATTGGCAAGTAATGTTGAGGCGGACATCTATCTGGTTTATCCAGGCAGCATTCCTGGTGCCAATCCAACAGCTGCCCAGCTTGAGGGTCTAGTCTCTGCAGGAAATGCGAAAAAAGCAGTAAAAGATCCAACAACAGGAAAAATAACTATCGATACGATAAGCGCACCTGCGGGAATTCATTATTTGTATGCGGTAGACCAGGCAACGGGTGACATTTCATTGCCTAAGTATATTGATTTGAAATACGGGTACCGGATTTATGGAGATATCCTGCTAGCTGCCCAGGATCCTGCGTCGATGAAGGTTACTTTATCGAGTACGGAAATCGGCGAACTGGAAGCAATTTTTGATTCGGAAACAATCGGTATCAATACACCAGAGTGGCCAACAGGACAACACTTCAACTTTGGATTCAAACTGGATCCAGTTGAGCCGACCGTAGCTAATTACTATTTCGATGTTCCTAAAGGCACCTACAAAATAACGGTAACTTCTGATACGACGATAAAAGAGCAAGTATTGGAGACTACCACAAATCAGAATGCGGTGGATTTAACGAGTAATAAACTGGTTGAGCAAAATGCAGTTGAATTTGATTTTGCCGATTACCTGCCACCTACAGTAAATAAATATTTGACTGACACCTTGTTGCCGGGCGAACAATTTGAATTTAACTTTAGTGAAATATTGACACCAGAATCGTACGTTCTTATAGAGCAAGCGATGATTGCTGCGGGCACTCCTTCGACATTGGAGGTTACAACCAATGCTTCCGATGTTTATGTGAAAAATATCGGCACAGAAGCAGTGAAATTCAACCAGAGCGTGATTGTTTCTGTCCAGGACTTGGGAATGGATACAGCGAATGTGACGCTCATTGAATTGGCGCCAAGTGTAAAATCAATCGATGTATTCGATGATGATGGAACCTTTGGGGATGGAACCTACCTGGTGCTTGCTTTTACCCAGGACCTTGATGAAAATTCGTATTTGAGTCTGAAAAGTTTCTTCTCCAGCGAATTTGGTCTTGCATCCAGTGATACAAAACCATATATGGCGATGAGTGACACATTCAAGATCACCTTGAACAGCAGCGTGCCGATTGCACTGGGTGGAAGCTTTACAATTCCTAAGGAAGATATTTGGGATGGAATGAACAATCATCCAAGTGCAAATCAGGTGGTTGTCTTGCCGAATGTGATGACGACTCCACAGGGTATCACCATTCATTCTTTTGTTGACTCAAATGCTGATCCTGGCGTCGTAAATGGAACGTTGACGTTTACCAAAGCTGCTGATGAGTCAGCGATCAGTAAATACAAGGTGTATATACGAGACAATGCAGCGATATTGCAGGAGGCTGACGTAACTGCAAATAACAGCCTATCCTATTCTGTCGCAGTCAATGTAAGCTCTTCCTATGCTGCACATCAATATGATATTCAAGTGATTCCGTACTCGCTTAACGATCACGAAGGCCATGCAGTTACCATGCCGATTGTAGATTCCAGGCCAACCATCATCAATACGGAACTGTTTGATGATGACAGCAATTACGGAGCAGGGTCTATGCTGGCTATCCGGTTTAGTACGATTGCAGTCAATTCCCTGTCAGATATTAGCCAATACATTGCCAATTCATCTGAATTCGGTAGCGTTGCTGCTGGTGACATCAGTCTAGGAAATACCAATGGAATCCCGGGGCTGGATACAATCTTTGTAAAACTATATGACGGTATCCCGATTTCTCAGGGTTCAAGCTTTACGATTCCCAAAGAGAAACTGTATGAAATGATCAATACCAGTTATGCAGCCAGCGATGCCGTGCTGACGATTCCGACCCAGATGATCAGCAGCAATGGAATTGTAATTGATCCGTTCATCGACACCGAAACAGATCCATTGTTATTAAGTGGAACGGTAACCTTTACAAAAGCGCTTGATGAGACTGGGATTAAGAAATATTCCGTATTTTTGTACAACAATAACAATAGCTCGCTTCCGATCTGGTCAACAGATGCTCCAGCGAATGGAAGTGCAAGCCACTCTGTCACAGTCTTGAACATCCCCATCATCGGTGGAAATAGTTACTCTCTTGTTGTCAAACCGTTTTCGACGGTTGGACACTATGGAAGTCCTGTTTCTCGTGGTATTGGTCCTGAGATAAGTGGAGTAGTAAACGGCAAAACATACGCCACAGTGACACCGAATGTGTCGGGAAGTTATACAACAGTCGAATTGAAAAAGAATGGAACGGTCGTACCAGGATACACAATCGGAACGGCGATTACGGACCAAGGCTCATACGTCCTTACCGTATCGGACAGCAATGGCAATACACAGGCTGTTTCCTTCACAATCCAGACGTATGCTTCCAATATTTCGATTTCGCTCGAGCCGGGAAATGAATACTTCAGTACGAAATTCACCAACGCGCTTGCACCGGGAGAGAAGCTGTGGGTGAAGATGTCACCACCGGATGGAATGGTCCCTTATGGATCAGATGTTCCGGGTACAGCAGCCTATGTATGGCAATATCCGTACTTCTTAATCAGCCAAAACGATATCCTAAAATCAATAACCGTCTTTATCACGGACAGCGATAACAAGGTAATCAAGTGGGGTACATCTCAACTGAATAGCCCATATATTGAACTTCCTCCGGGTAGTGCGGTTGCAGTCGATTTAAGTGGTCAGATCGGTGATGCGCTTTTTACAGAAGATGAAATCGCATTAAACAGTGAAGAAATCAATATTCATTTGCCTATTGCTGACAACAGTACACCGTACAACTATAAAGTAGGGGACAAATATGTTGCCGAGTTCGCTGATTTTCCAGGCGATCCACAGCTTACAGATCCATATGTTGAGTTAAGTACAACCACTCCGGCCAATGCGAAGATCAATGTATCGGGATATTTTGATCAGTTTGGTCTTGGCAGAGATGTAGTGATTCCGTTTCTTTCCGTCTATGCGATGGATAACTACACGCAATTGCCAGTTCCTGATGGCGGCAAGTACAAGACAGGTGTACCGATAAAAGTAGACACCCGCACATTTGTTGAGTCCGATTTGGTCGTAGATGCAGGACTGGTTGGCAGCCTAGATGAAGGAGATACCGTGAAAATTACATTCACTGGTACGGTTGATGCAGCATCAAAGACACAGCTAGAAGCTGACTTTGCAGCAATGAACAAGTTTGGTACGGGAAATTCCATTGTGTGGACCAATTCGGATAAAACGGTTGAGATCACGTTAGGAAATGGTGAGAATCTGGAGTTTGATCAGTATATCTATTTAGATCCTTCCCATATCACCATTGGAGGAACAACATGCAGCGATCCGGTTGTTGAAGTATTTCTAACCAAACCATAAGTAGATTCGTCTTGAGGAGACAACAAAATATGAAGAATCGATACATTTCCATTGGCAAAGCTTTCTTTGCTCTCATAGCTGGTCTCTCAACCGTTACGTGTATACCTGCGAATCCGGCATCTGCCGAGCTCGTATCCAAGGTAGACAAAGTGGCAAATCAATCTTCTGTCTATGGGCTCGCCTATGCGGAGGGAAAATTGTTCTACACAGATCAGGAGGGCGGCAATGTACGTTCTATTCTCTCTGCACAGGAGATAGCACAGAAAAGATTAAAAGCCCCAAAAGGCCTGGCAGTCGCACCAGACCAATCCATCTTTGTCGCAGACAGTGAACAAAATCAAATTTATCGCATCACTCCCGAAGGAAGGGTCGATGAGTACGCTGGTAAAGGAAGGGAGGGGCTGCAAGATGGCCCTTCCTCCAAAGCGAGGTTTCACGGACCTTCTGATGTTGCAATTGCACCGGACGGTTCGATCTACGTCGCTGATACGTTGAACCATCGTATTCGAAAAATTGATGGCCAGACAGGTGAGGTCTCTACTGTAGCAGGAAGCGGCAATGTGGAAGATGAAGATGGATGGCTTCTAGGCGGATACAGGGATGGCAAGGGATCTGAAGCACAATTTAACGAACCAAGTTCCATCGCTTTTGACGGACAGGGCAATCTGTACATCGCAGACACGGGTAATCAGCGGATTCGCAAGCTAGCGCTAAACGGGGTCGTAACGACAGTGGCTGGGTCTGGAAAAGAACTGGTGGGGGGGCGTTATTACAAGGGTGGTTTCCAGGATGGCTCTGCAGCTTCAGCACGCTTCAACTCTCCGATGGGATTGACAGTTTCAAACGATGGTACGATTTATGTGGCTGATACGTGGAACAACAGCATTCGGGAGATTTCCCCTGAGGGCTGGGTAAGAACAGTTGCGGGAAATGCGACGAACGGCAGCAAAGACAGTTGGGGTATAGAGGCACAGTTTGACGGTCCGACTGATGTAGCTGTTACTCCTGATGGAGTCCTGTTCGTTGCTGACCACTGGAATCGATCCATTCGTCAACTTACGATTGTCAACATCCCTGTTAAACAAGGATCTGGTATTCGTATGATGATTGATCAGAAACCTCTGCACTTGAAGCAACAACCCACTATTATTCAAAATCAGACATTTGTTCCTTTGCGAGAGATCGCAGAAGCATTGGGTTACAAGGTGATCTTTGATCCCCAAAAGATCAGTCTGCAAAGAGGAAATGAACAATTAGTTATTTCCACGAAAGATACAAGGCTGATCGGGGGAAAAGCAATGATCTCTATGAGAGAAATCGGAAAATTGATCCAAGTCGATGTTAACTGGTTGCCAACTTATCGTATGATAGAGTTAACGACGAGAGGAAAAGAGGGGTAACCCATCGTGAAAAACACCGACCCGAAAAATGCTATCGACGAATTACAAGAACGAGTGGATCAACTGAAAACATTGTTGAAAGCTTCGATCGATTTTAATAGTGGTGAAGAGTTAAACGAAGTAGTCTTAAGCGTATTGAACCAAATGATTGAGATTACCCAAGCGGAAGCCGGAACACTGTGGTTGCTTGAGGAATCAGACGAAATTATCCCGGCAGTAGCGAATGGTCCCTCTGCAGAAAAAGTGAAACAGTTGCGACTCAAGAGGGGAGAAGGCGTCGTAGGGCGGGTTATTGAAAATAATCAGCCTGAACTAGTCGCCGATGTGACCAGAGATCCGAACTGGGCGCAGCGGGTAGATGAAAAGAGTGGATTCGTCACTCGATCACTGCTTACCATCCCGCTTTATGCCAAAGGAATTCCGATTGGAGCACTCCAGTTAGTAAACAAACGGGAAAACCAACTGTTCACGAAGGAAGATGAAGAATTGGCATTAGCTCTAGCCAGTCAGTCGGCACTTGCTATCCACAACAGTAAAATGTTAGATCAACTATATCGCTTGTCGATGAGCTTTATCCGTACCATGACGTTAACACTGGATGCTCGTGATCCATACACAGCGGGCCACTCCAGTCGAGTCAGTAAATATTCATTGTTAATCAGTCGGAAGATGGGATTGCCAGAGAAAACGTGCCGTGAATTGGAACGTGCAGCCCTGTTGCATGACATCGGGAAAATTGGCATTCGTGATGATATCTTGTTAAAGCAAGCACCCCTCACCAATGAAGAGTTTGAAATTATGAAGACTCATACCGAAATTGGGGCACGCCTGTTGTCCATGATGGAGCCAAAGAGTCAAATGAAGATGGCAATCGATGTAGCCAGATGGCATCATGAAAAATTGGATGGAACAGGTTATCCAGACAGACTGGAAGGTGACCAGATTCCATTGTTGGCCCGGATTGTTGCGGTCGCCGATGCGTTTGATGCCATGACTACTGACAGACCCTACCGAAAAGGACATAGTTTTCAGGTTGCCCTCGAAGAAGTGCTGCGTTGCAAGGGCACTCATTTTGATTCTACTGCTGCCGATGCTTTTGCCGAGGTTTTATATGAACGGAACTTTGAGTTATAAGGGTTGAAAGGGGAGTCTTTTGCAGTCATGACCTTATTTGAGGTACTGTTTCTGGCACACCTGGTCGGAGATTTCCTGTTCCAGACCTCGTGGATGGCGATGAATAAGGCAACAAAATGGATGCCGCTATTAGCGCATGTCGTTGTTTATACAGCGACTGTTACTGCCGCAGCTTATTTCTTTGGAACTGGACTTTCTATTTCTGCTATTTTCCTAGTATTTATTGGACACATAATCTTGGATCGGCGGACGTTTGTTGTTTGGTGGGTGAGAAATATTCAACAATCTGTAGATCAATCGGCAGGTTGGCTTGGAATTGTTGCAGATCAAATCTTCCACTTGTTAATCTTGGCTGGTGCAATCGTGCTTTCCAAATAAATAGCATATGACTGTTTACAGATATGACCCCATTCCCAAGCAGAATGGGGTATTTGCATTTCCTTTATCCATCCTTAACGTTGTTTACACAGTAAGTTGTTACACTGATAGTATGCATACACGTATGGGAGGGAATCAGATGGATACTGCAAGTCACCTGCTGTTTGGCGCAACGTTGGCTGGTCTCGCTTACCTAGACCCGGTTGTGGCTTTGAATCCAGCAGTTGCAAGCGCTGTGTTCGTGGGTACAATGGTTGGATCACATGCACCTGATTGTGATGCATTGATTCGGGTAAAGGGATTTTCAAGTTATATCCGATACCATCGAGGAATTACTCATTCTGTTCCTGCCATTTTCATTTGGCCATTGCTTATCAGTTTTCCGTTGGCATGGGGATATGATGTGCAAGGTGAGTGGTTTACTGTTTATACATGGACATTTCTGTCTGTTCTCATCCATATCGCTCTGGATGCTTTGAATGCTTATGGGGTGCAGGCTCTCCGCCCTTTCGTTAAAAGATGGATTCATCTGGATATCCTGCCGATTTTTGATCCGTTTTTATTTACTACACATACAATCGGGATCGTACTCTGGCTTGGCTTTGGTTGGCAACCGACAATGCTTTTCCCGTGGATTTATGCCGGGTCTCTAGTTTACATTGCAATCAAGGCTGGCTATCATCTCTTTTTGGTAAAGCATGTATGCAAGCAGTTTCCAGATGAAGGAAGCTCTCAGGTAGTTCCGACCTTTCAGTGGTTCCATTGGCTGTTCGTATTTGAGACCGATAACAAATTTTATGCCGGTCGGATTGTCGGCAGATATATGATCATCGAAGAAGAGTATCTCAAAACAGAAGAACATCCGATTATCCAGGCAACCATGCATATCGATGGTGTCCGTGCATTTTTGCAATTTGCCCAACGGGTCCATGTGACTTACAAGAAGAATCAGGATGGATATGAAGTGCGTTGGAGCGACGTGAGATTCTGGTACAACAGGAAGCTGCCATTCGGTGTGGATGTAACGCTGGATCATCAAATGAATGTCATCGAACACCGGCTTGGCTGGCGCAAAAAAGCGTGGGAAGGGCCGTTCGTTTAGAATTTTTAAGTTTGGGTCCCCGCCTGATGCCAGCGTTGACAAGCATTTGCTCTTTGGGCATGATGAAGAAATAACCAAACTTGAAGGAGCACTTGCATGACGATCGATCATTCCAAACGCAATATTATAGCTGCTTTGATGGTAGCAACTTTTCTAACAGCGATTGATACGACCATTATTAGTACCGCTATGGCGACCATTGTCCGCGACCTTGGCGGAAGTCAGTACATCTCTTGGGTGTTCTCTGTTTATCTGCTCACGGCAGCAGTAACTACACCTATCTATGGAAAGTTGGCAGATTTGTTCGGTCGGAAACGAATCTTTTTATTCGGGACATCCTTGTTTCTGATCGGATCATTCCTGTGTGGACTGTCGCAATCCATGTTTCAATTAATGATATTCCGGGCAATTCAGGGATTGGGAGCGGGTGCAGTCCAACCGATTACCATGACAATCATCGGTGATATTTTCACGCAGGAAGAAAGAGCAAAGCTGATGGGTGTATTCAGTGCGATGTGGGGAGTAGCAGGAATTGTTGGACCATTGGTTGGCGGATTTTTTGTTGACTATGTGTCCTGGCATTGGATTTTTTATATCAATATCCCGGTTGGTCTTGTCTCTATCGTACTTATTTCACGCTTTTTCCATGAGAATATTCACAAAAAACAAGTATATATCGATTATGCAGGTGTTGGTCTGTTTACGATAAGTGTAGGAACATTTCTCTACACGCTATTATCAGCAGGTGAGGGTGGGGGCGCAATTCTTTCAACCACTACTATTGCTATGCTTGTGTTCAGTGCTGTGATCTTTGCATTCTTCATCCGAGTTGAAAAACGTGTGCCTGAACCAATGATCCCTCTTGGCTTAATGAAAAGAAAGCTGATCTCTGTTTCTCAGGCAGTATCTTTCGTGCAAGGGGCAGTGCTCATCGGTACATCAGCCTATCTGCCAATCTGGATACAGGATGTTCAGGGCCATTCTGCGACTTACTCTGGCTTGGCATTGCTCCCGATGTCAATCGGTTGGCCGCTCGCTTCCTCACTCGGGGGGAGATTGCTGATGAAATCAGGCTACAAAATTGCTTCGCTAATCGGTTCTTTCATCCTGGTTGCAGGTATGGGGATGTTATTGTTTGTCACTCCAGAGAGTCCTGCGTGGGTCATTCCTTGCATCATGTTTGTGCTTGGGGCAGGTTTCGGATTTTCGGTAACGGCGATCACGATTGCCGTTCAAAGTGGTGTTGTTTGGCGAGAGCGAGGAGTGGCTACAGGCTCACTGCAATTTTTGCGAACCATGGGACAGACAGTTGGTGTTGCGGTTTTGGGTGCAGTCCTAAACAGCTACCTTGTCACAGGGTTGCCTGAAGATAAAATTGCTGGGTTGCTCTCTGTGTTTCAGTTTATGTTTTATAGTGCAATCACCGGACTGATCATCGCTTTTGCCCTTCCGCAACAGGCAGAACAGGCAGAGGAAAGCTAGTTATTGTTACGTTGATGCTAACATTTCATGTTCCGATGCAATCGTAAAGGTTCGATTTCTCAATTTGGAGCATTTTTGATATACTAGCTTGTGGGCAATACATTTTTGCATGAGAACGAGCACTTGTGTGCAGATAATTTTGAGGGAGTGTTAGGCGGAATGGAAAGCTTGTTCGACAAAATGAAAGAATACCTCAGCATGGATACAGAAATCTCCTTTGAGGAATTTGATTCGTACTATAAAGAAGTTATCAATTACCTCAGCAAAGACTGGCAAACGCTAAATGAAGATGAAAGTATGAAAATGTTGTTCATCCTGGACAACCTCAAATCAAATTCAGAAGATCGTGCAAAACGTCGCACGAAAGAAGCGAAAAAATATCAAAAAATGAATGAACGCTCCAACATCTGGGTTCAGGCGATGTTCAAACGTATGCGTGAGTTCGGATTGTCCGATGAGGAAATTGGCAAGCGTTACGAAGAAATTTACGAAGCAGTGTAGCAAAAAAACGGCGAGCAGCCGTTTTTTTATTAGTTTGGGGCCCCGCCAGACGCGAACGATAGCTTGTGTCAGGTGGGTGTTCTTGCATACTTTATCTGCAAACACCACAAACTACTTGCATACACCTTTTGATGCAAGGGAGTGAAGGGATATGTGGGCAGTCTCTGTTTTCTATCAAGCCATCCCGGATAAATTTTGTAGTGTTTGTGGGGAGAAGATGGAAGAACAAGCGGAGTCGTATCTGAATGAATGTGTGTCTTGCATAAATGAACAAGAGAAAGAAACCACTTAATTCTCTCCAGAACTAGGTGGTTTTTTTAGTTAAGTCGGGACGGTTTGCTTGTGTTTTTACATAATCAATCAGTCCTAATTGAAATCCTTCACTTTGCAAAAGGCGTTGTGCTTCATACGTTCCGCTAAAAAAGGCACGAGCGTTCGGATCATTTTCTAGTATGTATCGATACGATTCATCTTTTGCCAATTCCTGATACCAGTCAGATGTGCGAATCTGCTGAAGCAATTCCTCGTAGGGAGGGTCAGGTTTGCGAAAGGGGTTCAATCGGTGGAAAATCTCCCAGATGATCGCAACAATGATCAGTAGACCTATCAGCATTTTCAGCAGGCACCTCAGTGCATTAAAATTTCATTCATGTTTACATCTCGTTTCTCGATGTTTAGTTTACCACAGAATTGCTACTTGCAAAAAAGCAAGTGTTTGGCAATGCTAAGAGGTAAGAATTGTTTGAGAGGGGATTATTGTTATGTTTCACCCTATCGTTTATGACAACATCCGTGTTGTTTTGGAAGGAGCTGTCTACGATCGTGATCTGGATGGTGAAATACTGGTACTATCACGAGCCGATGTTGTAGATCTAGCTACTTTTCACCGTTATTTTCACATAGAGTTCTATTTGGGTGAAGAAGTTGATCCTGACAAAAAGGTAACTTCTCAAATCCAACTGAAAACTTCTTTGGCCGATATTGCTAGTGAACAGTTGGAACAATCAATCACCGATCATATTGGATGTACGATATGCATCCATTTCACGTTACATATTACGGATGTGGTAAAAGATACTGAAAAGATTACCAAAATCCTGAATGATATCTGGGGGCATCGCCCACATATTACACAAGAAATCAGCACGCACTTAGACGAACACAAGCAGTTGCAATGGCCACCCGCAGTCTTTAAAAATCGAATTACACTGGATTTTCACCGGAAAATCGACGAAGGCAACATAGAGGATATGCAAGGACTTGTCGAGCATTCGATTGAATCGCTTGAAAGACTGCATCGACTGGTCAAGGTAACGGTCTGACTATATGTTAACTAAATCGGTTGTTTAGTTGACAAAAAACCCTCCCCTGTCTTACAGTAAGAATGGAATTATTTCTAACAGGTAAGGACAGGTGAACAGAAAATGACGACAAGAAACCTTGTGATGGCAGCGTTGATGATAGCGCTTGTTGCGGTGCTGGGCATGGTCAGAATCCAACTCCCCTTCTTCAATGAAATTGCAATTACTGGCCAAACCTTTGGAGTCATGCTGGCTGGTGCTTTATTGGGTGCTAGATTGGGAGGCTTGAGCATCGGAGCATTTGTCATTCTCGTTGCTGTTGGTGCTCCACTTTTGTCGGGCTTCACTGGTGGAATCGGTGTATTCGCATCTGCTCGTGGAGGATGGGTGTTAAGCTGGCCGATCGCTGCTTTTGTCATTGGCTTTCTGGTTGAGCGCAGTTGGTATTCTCTTCGTACATGGAAAGTATTTCTGTTCAATGTGCTAGGTGGGATTATCATTGTCTATGCGATTGGGGTTCCATATCAGGCAGCTTTGACTAATATCCCTGTGGGAGCTGCGATGATCAAATCGATCATGTTTATTCCAGGTGATATAATAAAAGCATTGGCAGCCGCTTATATTGCGGTTCGAATGCGTAATGCCTATCCGTTAATCAATCAATCTGCTCATGATCAACGGAAAGTTGCGTAACGACCGAAAAGGTTTGCTAATCTGGCAGGCCTTTTTTCTTTTCTACGACTTTTTCTTTTAGAGAGGAAGTGAACCATGGTGAAACCCAATCCTGTAGTTGTTTATGCCAAACGAACCCCGATTGGGAAGATGGGGGGAGTATTCAGAAATGCAGAGCCAGAAGATTTGATAGCACCACTCATCAAAGATGCTGTCAGTCAATGCAGATTGGATGCCAATCAAATTGATGAGGTAATCCTCGGCAATGTGGTTGGGCCAGGGGGCAATCTGGCTCGTCTGGCAGCATTGACGGCAGGATTACCTTTGCATGTGCCAGGAGTGACCGTTGACAGACAATGTGGTGCCGGATTGGAAGCAATCATCCTGGCTTGTCGGATGGTACAGGCAGGTGCGGGAGATATTTATTTGGCAGGCGGAGTAGAGAGTACCAGTCGTGCTCCGTGGAAAATGGAGAAGCCCAGCAACCTTTATGCCAAACCACCACGTTTGTTTGGAAGGGCGAGGTTTTCACCAGATGATATCGGCGATCCAGAGATGGGAGAAGCAGCTGAGAATGTAGCTGAACAATTCCAGATCACACGAGCAGATCAAGACGAGTGGGCTCTTCGCTCCCATCAAAAGGCAGTACAGGCCATGCAGGGAGGAACGTTTGCTAAACTGATTCTCCCCATTGATACACTACAAGGAATGGTTGATCAGGATGAATGTCCTCGCCCTGATACCAACATGGATAAACTTGCGGCACTTCGGCCCGTTTTTCGTCAAGGGGGGACCGTTACTGCTGGGAATGCGTGCCCAATTAATGACGGGGCCTGTCTGACCGTCATTATGAGTGAGCAAAAGGCGAGGCAACTCGGGATCACTCCATTGCTTCGTTTTGTAGACTCCGTCTCGATGGGGATTGACCCGCTGATTCTCGGTGCAGGTCCTATTCCTGCAGTAACCAGGCTGCTGGACAAAACAGGAGTGACGACTGAAGAATTGACACGGATTGAATTCAACGAAGCGTTTGCCTCCCAGGTGCTTGCCTGTATCAGAGAATTACGCCTGCCTATCGACCGTGTGAACCCGGACGGTGGTGCGATTGCTCTTGGGCATCCCTATGGCGCTTCTGGAGCAGTGCTGGTTACCCATTTGGCCCATGGCATGGCGGCATCTTCAGTTGATGGAGCCAACAGTGCGTACGGGCTTGCAACGCTTGGAATTGGCGGAGGGCTTGGGCTCGCAGCATTATTCGAAAGAGTGAATGATTGATGACAAACAGAAATCTACCAAACCGAACCATCACGGACGGAATTCTGCATCACTCCAGAATCAATCCCTCCAAGCTAGCTATCAGCATGGGAGATATGAGAATAACCTATGGGCAACTAGTGGAACGAGCTGAAAAGATAGCAGATTACCTCCTGTCAGAACAGAAGAAAAATCAGAGGATTGGCATCTGGTTGCCTAACGATCCGGATTATCTGGCATACTTTTTGGGGATTGTGCTGGCTCATTCGATTGCAGTTCCGTTGCCAGCGGATTTGCCTGCTGAAGAGCTTGGTAAGTACAAGGAGCACTTGGGGTTGGATCAAATATGGGATGAAAGTGCATCTCTGACAATTATGTCAGCCACGCAACCGCAACCAGAAACCATCCGACGAACGATTTCCCCCGATGATCTGTTTTATATGGCAGTTTCATCTGGTTCGACGGGCACTCCAAAAGGCATTTTGCGTAATCATCGCTCGTGGACAACCAGCTTTGAGCGGATGAGTGAAGCGTTTGAGATCGGCGTTGGTGATACGATATTGATTCCAGGCCCTCTTCATTATTCAGCTTCGTTAATTGCCGCCTTGCAAGTGCTGGATCAAGGCGGGACAGTCGTTCTTCTCCCTCGATATGCAACGAAGCATCTGGTTGAACATCTGTTACATCCGGAGATTACTTCGATTTTTCTGGTTCCTGCGATGTGTGCTAAACTGCTGGCATTTGTGGAAAACAAGGATGAATTGATTTCTCGCTTGCAAGAAAGAGTGATTACCACCGTAACGGCTGGTGCGAAGATGGCTGTTGATTTAAAGCAAAAATGGATCGATCTCTTTCTGAATGGGAAACTGTTTGAGTATTATGGAGCGGCTGAACTTAGTTTTGTTAGCCTGCTCGCACCGGCCGAACAGATTGCTCATGCTGACAGTGTAGGGAGAGCTTTCGCTGGGGTCGAGATCATGATCATGGATGATACAGGGCATGTATTGCCTACAGGAAGTATCGGTCAGGTCTACGTTCGAAGTGAAATGATTGCCCAGGGATATGGACATCTACAGGTAGAAAATTTCATCACGCCACAGAATGGCTATTACTCGGTTGGTGATGTAGGGTATTTGGATGAGGAAGGGTATCTTTACCTGACAGGACGTAAGCAGGAATTGATCATTCGAGGTGGAGTAAACATCTATCCATTGGAAATTGAACAGAAAATCCGGCAATTTGACTGGGCAGAGGATGTTGCTGTTTTTGGCATGCCGGATGCGCAATTAGGGGAAAAAATCGTTGCAGTGCTTGTGCTGAACAACCAATGTATTGAGCGGATCAAGTACGGTGTGTACACCCGTTCCGATTTTATTTTCCACACGCCTATAGCGAAGCTGCTTCCTCAATCCCGTCATCCAGATCTCTACTGGATACACAATCAGTTGCCACTTGGTTCAACGGGTAAAGTTGACAAGCGAACCCTGCGCAAGCAATGGTTGGAGGAAGGAGGCAGAATCCATGGATAACGGTCATGATCTGAGTCAAATCCATGCAGGCTTACGAACCCCTGTATTCAAAGTAAAGCTTGAAGCTGAATCTGTACGCTTGTTCCACAATTCAGTCAGGTGGGCTGGACAGTCGAGAATTGCACCTACACTGCCCGTGACTTTCTGGCAAAAAGCGTATCCTGAATGGCTTTCAGCCTGTATACTTCCCCAAATTCTTCGGGAGCAGAGTGTTACTTACTATGAGCCTCTCCAGCTTGATCAGGCATATGATTGCTGGATTGAATGCACTCATCTTTCTTATCAGGAAACAAAAAGCGGCAAAACATTTCTATCGGCAACTCACCGATTGTCAGGGAATCGAGAGGGAAAAAGAGTGTGGGACGCAGACACGGTTCTCTACATACCTTCGCCGGTGCCGGATGGTGTTGTGGCAAAAAAAACGATGCCAGCGGTGCAGACGCA
The DNA here is from genome assembly GCF_049846925.1 of Brevibacillus nigriterrae. NCBI lineage: Bacteria > Bacillati > Bacillota > Bacilli > Caryophanales > Paenibacillaceae > Brevibacillus > Brevibacillus nigriterrae. The sequence goes on along the minus strand of NZ_JBNCMT010000011.1, from coordinate 53,141 downwards.
AAAACTGCCGACAAATCAAAAACCTGTCTGGGAAGAGCTGGTTACGGCTGACCAAATTCGCCAATTTGCCGATGCATCTGGTGACAGACAAGCCATTCATCTGGACAAACAAGTTGCAGTGACGGCGGGGTATCCTCACGTACTGGCTCATGGGATGTACAGCGTCGGCCGTTCGCTGAGTCATTACTTCCAGCATGTAGCTGATAGTGAAACTCTTCTTCAGCTCCGTATCCAGTTTGTCGGGCCACTGTTCGCTGGAGATACGCTGTGTTACGCCTCCACTTCGACCGCAGGCAATTACCAGCTTATCGGATTCGAAAAAGGGAAGGAAAAACTGGTTTTTGTTGCAGATCTTCAAGTAGCCAAAAAGGAGTAGAGAGTGCCAGATGCAAAATCACGTAGCAATCATTACAGGTTCAACGAGGGGTATTGGTTTAGCGATTGCTGAATTGTTTGCTCATTCAGGAGTGAACGTCGTCATTAATGGAACGAATGAAGAAAAAGTAAACGAAGTAGTTAAGAGGCTGAACCGAGAGAGGAAAAGAGCAATTGGTGTAGTCGGTCGAGTAGAAGAGCTGGCAACGGGCCGTCAATTGATTGATACGGCTCTCACTGAATTTGGACGAGTTGACTACTTGATTAACAATGCGGGAATTGTTGCTGATCGCATGACTCACCATATGAGTGAAGAAGAGTGGGACATGGTGATGAATGTTCATGCCAAAGGGACTTTTTCCTGCACACAAGCCTTTATCACTCACTGCAAGCAAACAGGGCACGGTGGTGTTGTCATCAATATGATTTCCACTGCCGGACTGCTTGGTACAGTTGGACAAATTAACTACGCGGCAGCCAAGGGAGCCATTCTTGCCATGACATATACGTGGGCCGCCGAATGCAGCCGAATCGGCATTCGTTTTCATGCGGTAGCACCCGCTGCTCTTACTGATATGACGAGACCACATGTGGAGCGTGCCATGCAACAAGCCACTGAACGGGGAGAGTCATTACCTGACTACTGGAAGATTGGCACATCAGAGGAGGTTGCCGAATTCGTGAAATGGCTCATAACCTCAGAAGAAAAATCAGGAACCGTATTCGGGATCAATGGCAAGCGTGCCGTCCAATGGCATAAGCCGGAAAAAAGCGACTATCCAGGCTACTAAGGAAGTCGCTTTTTTACAAAAAAAAGTATCATTTCTGTGCGTCTCGACTCGCCAGAATGATACGAAAGTAGGGTGTTTACACGTAAAAGCAGTACTACTTATTGGTAAGTGTAACAATCATTTCTAAAAGTTTCGTTAAATGTTCATAAACATCTATAAAGTTTTTGGAGAATCATCACGGATGGTTGGGATTGTAATGGAGAAGCAGCTGCCTTCGCCTGCCTGACTGGTAACTGAAATCGTTCCACCGTGTCGCTGGATGATGCTTTGGGCGATGGTAAGACCCAAACCAGTACCACCGCTGTTCCGGTTCCGAGATTTTTCTGCCCGAAAGAATTTGGTAAAAATCTTCTGAATCTCATCGTCAGAAATCCCTTCGCCCTTGTCAATAACTGAAATTTCGATGTGACGTTCCCGTTGATCGCAAGTAAGCAGAATGGAACCATCCGGCTTGTTGTAGTAAATCGCATTATTGAGAAGATTTTGCATCACACGCCTGAGCTTTTGCTGATCACCTTCAACGAAAAGCTTGTCCGACACCCGGATTTTCCAGCGTAGTGCAAGATTGGCTTCCCGTGTTTTCTCCATATAATCCTCGATAATGCTGTGCAAAAACGTATGAACGTGAATTCTGCTATAGGTAAGCGGAAGCTCATTACTGTATTGGCTGAAATCCTGGAGCTCGTCCAAAAGCCGCTCCAGATCAGATGCTTTTTCCTCCATTTTATTCATGCGATCCTTGATCTTCTCCAGATCAGTCACCCTGCCCGTTTTGATAAAAGAAGCATAGCCTTTGATCGTTGTTAACGGGGTGCGGAAATCGTGGGCGATCGCCGAAATGATTTCGTGTTGTCGCTCTTCTGAGAAACGAAGCTCACTCACCATGTCCTGGAAGTAGCGAAACAGTTGGCCGAATTCATCGTTTCCGCGATAGGAGAAGGCAACATTCCGCTTTCCTTCCTTGATATCCTGTGTCACACGAGTCAGCTCATTTACAGGCTTGAGAATCCAGCGAATCAGGATGAAGATGAGCACAGCACCAATCAAAATGATACTGGCGTAAATATAGGTGATAGCCATCGACACCCCTTTTGAAGCGAGGATGTCGTAATCATCGGTGAAAAATTCAATGACTGTTTTGCCCTGATTCGGCGGTTCATGCTGAAAATGGTACTCGGCAATAATTTTTTTTCCGGTTTGTTTCAGCCTATAGGCTTGTGAAGGCTTGGAAAACAGCTTGTTGTTATTGGCATCATAGACTGTCACACGGTACATCATGTCTTCCGGCAATTGCTCACCTAACTCTTTTACCTCGATGGGATCCTTAAATACGCTGTTGCGCATCAATTGATTGAATCGAACGAGTTTAGCTGCTTCCATCTCTTGAATGAACTGTTCATGGCGGTCCGTTTTGATCTGTTCAACAATCATGTCTTTGAAGATCAAGTGATAGGTGAGCAGGTGTATTCCAATAACTGCGAGGAAGGAGAAGAACAGTTTTTTACCTATTCCCATTTACTGACGCTCTCCGATAAAGACGTAACCAGTTCCCCATTGAGTTTTGATGAAGATTCGCTCAGACTCCAGCTTTTCGCGCAAGTTTTTGATATGGACAGTAACGGTGTTCAAAGAACCGTAGCCATATCCCCAGACACGATCGTAGATTTGTTCACGAGTAAAGACAATGCCCGGATTTTCCGCCAAGAAGGTCAACAGTTGGAATTCCTTCGTAGAGAGCTCTACTTTCTGATCTTCAATAAAGACAGAGTAGGTCTCTTTGTGAATTTCCAACCCTTTGAACTTGAGAACGGTAATCGGAGATGCGGGAACGTCCTTTTCGATCGTTTCTGCTGATACTTTGCGAATGCGATCATAGCGGCGAAGATGCGCACGAACACGTGCCAACAGTTCTTCAGCGTCAAAAGGTTTGGTGATATAATCGTCGGCCCCAATTTCAAGTCCCACAACTTTATCGACAGCCTTGCCCTTTGCGCTCAGGAACAGAATCGGCATATCGGACTCGCGGCGAATCTGAGCACACAGCTCGTAGCCACTCATATTCGGCATCATGATGTCTAGGAGCATGAGGTCTGGTTGTAATCCATTTT